>NZ_DGNK01000032.1:0-53455 GCF_002388935.1 Hyphomonas sp. UBA4494 | reverse complement strand
TGCCACGGCTCGCACTACGATACGTCTGGCCGTATCCGCAAAGGCCCGGCCCCCACAAACCTCCCGGTTCCGGACTACAATTACGTGTCCGACTCCGTGATCAACATTTCGCTTTAAGGGAAGGATACCGCAGATGAGTGGACACGAATCCTCCTACACGCCGACCAATGCCTTTACGAAATGGCTTGATACGCGTTTGCCGCTGGTCCGGTTTGCCCAGGACACGGCGATCAATTTCCCGACCCCGAAGAATTTGAACTACTGGTACACGTTCGGCGGCATCCTTGCCGTCTGTCTCGTGATTCAGATTCTGACCGGTATCATCCTGGCCATGCACTATGAGGCCAGTGTCGACGGCGCGTTTGCGTCTGTTGAGCGTATCATGCGCGATGTGCCCTATGGCTGGCTGCTCCGCTACATTCACGCCAATGGCGCGTCGATGTTCTTCCTTGCCGTCTATATTCACATGTTCCGCGGGCTCTATTACGGCTCCTACAAGGCGCCGCGCGAAGTGCTGTGGATCCTTGGCTGTGTCATCTACCTTCTGATGATGGCCACCGCCTTCCTCGGCTACATGTTGCCTTGGGGCCAGATGTCCTATCACGGCGCCAACGTCATTACGTCGCTGTTCGGCGCCATCCCGCTGATCGGCGAGAGCCTCCAGACCTGGATCCTCGGCGGACCATCGATTGGTAACCAGACTCTGCAGCGCTTCTTCTCGCTGCACTATCTGCTCCCCTTCATGATCGTCGGCGCTGTCATCCTGCACGTCTGGGCGCTTCATGTGCCGGGCAACAACAACCCGACCGGTGTTGAGGTTCAGGACGTTGCGAAAGACACCGTGCCATTCCACCCGTATTACACGGTGAAGGACGCCTTCGCGATCGTGATCTTCCTGATCATGTTTGCCGTCTTCGTCTTCTACGCACCGAACGTGCTGGGCCATGCCGACAACTATATCGAGGCCAACCCGCTGGTGACGCCTGCGCACATCGTGCCGGAATGGTACCTGCTGCCATTCTACGCCATCCTGCGCGCGATCACGTTCGATCTCGGCCCGATCCCGGCCAAGCTGCTCGGTGTGATCTTCATGTTCGCAGCCATCGCGGTCCTGTTCATCCTGCCTTGGCTCGACACGTCGAAAGTGAAGTCCATGCGCTACCGTCCGGTGGCCAAGCAGTTCTTCTTCGGCTTTGTCGCCGTCTGCCTGCTGCTCGGCTGGTGTGGCGCGGCCAATCCGGACGATGCCGTCATCCCGGCGCTGCAAGGTGACCCGAAACTCGTGGTCAGCTACACGGCGGATGGTCAGGAAGCGACCAGCGAATACAAAGGTGGTGGCGAAGCCTATATCGACGCGAAACGGTTCATGGAGAGCCTGCCAGCTGACTCGAACCCGTCTCTGTCGGCTGTGTCGGCTGAGACCTTCAGGTTCCGTCACTTCTCGCTGTTCCTGACCTTCTGTTATTTCGGCTTCTTCGTTCTTCTGTTCTTCCTTGGTCTGACCGAGAAGCCGAAGGAATTGCCGGAATCGATCCATAAATCCGTGCTGAAGCGCCACAAGGCGTCAGCGTCGGCCGTGCCGGCTGAATAGGGAGCTTTGGGGAAAATCATGAAAGCGTTCCGCATTCTTACTGCCGGTCTTGCCGGTCTCATGATCGCCGCGTCAGCGCATGCTGCCGGCGGCGCTGCTCACCCGCACGAACCGGAAGAGGGCTGGCCCTTCGAAGGCGTGACGGGTCAGTTCGACCAGGCCTCGCTGCAGCGTGGCTATCAGGTGTACCAGGAAGTCTGTTCGTCCTGTCACTCCATGAAGCTGCTCAGCTACCGCAACCTCGGCGATCCGGGTGGCCCGTTCTATGACGAGGCCTATCCGAACCCGAACGACAACCCGTATGTGAAGGCTCTGGCCGCGCAGAACGAAATCCTCAGCCCGACGCCAAATGAAGTCGGTGACTATGATTTCCGTCCGGCGACGCCCGCCGACACATTCCGCAGCCCATATGCGAACGACAGTGCGGCCCGTGCGGCCAATGGCGGCGCTGTGCCACCAGACCTGTCAGTGATCTACAAGGCCCGCCATGATGGCGCGTCTTATGTGTACAGCCTGCTGGCAGGCTATCCGGACGAGGACGTATTCTCAGAGCGCGTTGTCGCTGAAGCATCTGACGGGGGCACGCCGGATGATCCGAGCGACGATACGCCTGCCGAAGTTCAGACCGTTATCGACGCGTCCAAGCTGCATATTGGTCATGGTGATGACCATTACGAAGGCTACCTGATCCAGAATGCCGGCCAGTACTACAATCCGTACATGCCGGGCGATACGGTTCCGCAATTCGAAGGCGATCCCCGCCATGCGCCTCCGGGTGGCTTCCTTGCCATGCCGCCGCAGCTCGTTCCGGGCCGCGTCGAGTATAGCGACGGCACCGAAGCGACCATCGATCAGATGGCCTATGATGTCGCGCAATTCCTCGCTTGGGCAGGTGAGCCGAAACAGACCAACCGCAAATCGCTTGGCCTTGCCGTGATGGTGTATTTTGGCATCCTCGCGATCCTGCTCTGGTTCTCCTACAAGCGCATCTGGCGCAACGTAGAGCACTAGGCAGTTCTGACAGAACCTTGAATTGACGACCCCGCCCCTGGCTGATCCAAGGGCGGGGTTTTCTTTTTCCGGAGCAGATCATGAGCAAATGGACCCTCGGCATTATCGGAGGCTCGGGCCTTTACGAAATTGACGGCCTGGAAGACCGCCGCGAGGAACAGGTCGAAACGGCCTGGGGCAAGCCATCTGACGTGCTGGTGCGCGGCCGGATAGGGGAGGTGGAGCTGGTCTTCCTGCCGCGCCACGGAAGAGGTCACCGCATCACGCCGACCGAGGTGCCTTACCGCGCCAACATCGCCGCACTGAAGGCGGCGGGTGTGACGGACATCCTGTCAATTTCGGCTTGCGGCAGCCTGAAAGAGGAATACGCCCCCGGTGACTTCGTCGCCGCAGACCAGTTCATCGACCGCACATTTGCGCGCGACAAAACCTTCTTCGCAGCTGGCATGGTGGCGCATGTCTCCATGGCCTACCCGGTCTGCCCGCGCCTGTCGGGGCTTGCAGCAGATGCGGCGGAAGCTGTCGGCTCAAAGATGCATCGCGGCGGCACGTATCTGGCCATGGAGGGGCCGCAATTCTCTTCGCTCGCAGAATCAAAACTCTATCGGCAATGGGGTTGCGACGTGATTGGCATGACCGCGATGCCGGAAGCCAAGCTCGCCCGAGAGGCCGAGTTGCCCTACGCCATTCTTTGCATGGTCACCGATTATGATTGCTGGCGGGCAGAAACCGAGGCGGTATCGGTGACGAATGTGCTGGAAATCATGGGCCAGAACAGCGCGGTGGCCCGCAAGGCTGTTGTCCGGCTTGCTGAAGCCCTGTCCGGAATGGAGCGTACGCCGGATCCGAACGGCACGGATACGTGTCTGGATTATGCGTTGATTACTGCGCCACAGGCGCGCGACCCGGATTTGCTCGACCGTCTTCAAGTGATTGCAGGACGTGCGCTCAAGGGCTAAGGTTTACCAACACTTAACCGGTCGCCATGCGGGGGAAGCATGGTTTACGGTGGACGCGTTGAGGGGATCTCAGAATGAGTGAAGCGCAATTCTACACATTCTTCACCGGCGGGCTCGGCCTGCTTATCGCAGCAGCATTGATGATCGCCTGGCAGCTTTGGCGGCTGAGGGATGAAGAACGCGATGGCGCGATCTCCGCCCTCGACGGCATCAGCCATGAGATGCGAATAAATCTCCAGCGCATGGTGAATGAGGTCGCCCAGATCGTCGACACGCAGGAA
This sequence comes from Hyphomonas sp. UBA4494, assembly GCF_002388935.1. Lineage (NCBI taxonomy): Bacteria > Pseudomonadati > Pseudomonadota > Alphaproteobacteria > Hyphomonadales > Hyphomonadaceae > Hyphomonas > Hyphomonas sp. UBA4494. The sequence continues at coordinate 49,613 of NZ_DGNK01000032.1, read as the reverse complement.
GCCGGACCAGATGTCCTGCTGCCTGTCCAGCATCCGCAGCTCGACGGTGTAAACGCTTCCCTGATCAAGACCAATCGCAATGCGATCGCCGTGATCGGCGCGACCTATCAGGAACTTGAGGCGCGCAAGATGGCGTTGCGGGCGGTGCTGGCCCAGAAGCGCGATCTCAGCGCAACGCTCGACGATGCGATGGATGCGACGATCAACGGCATTGCGACGCTCTACATGTGGGAAGAGCACGCCGGTGTACGTCCTTCAGAGGCGGGCACTGTGCGCAGCTGGCACGTGCGCGACTGGATGAAAGCGCATGGCTTCTCGGCAAATTCCTTTCCGGGCATGCATCTGCGCGATGAAGTCGTTGAACGTCTGCGCCAGTACGGTCTGCACCTGACGCCGCGCCCGCTGACCCATACCGCTCATGAATATTACAGCATGCAGTATGACCGGAAAGCCGATCCGCATGCGCCATTCTGGAAGCGCAAGCCGAAGACCGACGAAGTCATGGCCGTCGCGGCAGCCGACGAAGCAGCTGAATATATCGATGAGGACTTCGAGGACACCTATGAGGGCGAAGCCGATATCACGCCGTCGGAAAACGTCGATGCCGCCCTGGCCGAGATTGAAGCGATGGACGACGACCTGTCGGAAGAGGACGAGGCCTATGCCGAGGAAGACTCCGACGAAGCCGGCCGCTTGCCCAACTGATCCCCGCTAGCGTTTGAACGTGCCCATGATGCCGCGCAGGATGTAGCGGACGACTTCCCGGCTGGCCGTTCGGGCGGCCTGATTTCCCGCTTTCTCGAGCGAACTCATCCGGCGGGAGCTGCGGCGCGTGGTCGTTTTCTTTTTCTTCTTGTCCAGCTCGGCTTGAGCCTTGGCCTCTTTCTTGGCGAGTTCCTCAGCTTCCTTGGCGGCTTTCACTTCGCGCGCTTCCAGCACTTCATAGGCCGACTCACGGTCAATCGACTTCTCGTACTTTCCGGCGACGGGACTGGCATTCTGGACCGATTTGCGCTCCGCGTCCGTTGCCGGGCCAAGTCGTGAGGCTGGTGGGCGGATCACGGTCCATTGTACCACGCTCGGCGCGCCCTTGGCGTCCAGCGTCGAGACAAGTGCCTCGCCAACGCCAAGCTGGGTGATGACTTCCTCTGTGTCAAAAGTCTCATTCTCGCGGAAGGATTGCGCCGCAGCGCGTACGCCTTTGCGTTCGGCGGGCGTATAGGCGCGCAGGGCATGCTGCAGCCGGTTGCCCAGTTGTGCGAGCACGCTTTCCGGCAGGTCGCGCGGGTTTTGGGTAACGAAATAGACGCCTACACCCTTGGAGCGGATCAGCCGCACGACCTGCTCGATCTTCTGCATCAGCGCCGCAGGAGCGTCGTCGAACAACAGGTGGGCTTCATCAAAGAAGAAGACGAGGCGCGGCTTGTCCGGATCGCCAATCTCGGGAAGCTGCTCGAACAGTTCCGACAACAGCCAGAGCAGGAATGTGGAGTAGAGTTTTGGACTGTTGATCAGGCGGGTGGCATCCAGCACGTTCACGATGCCGCGCCCATCGGTATTGGTGCGCATCATGTCCGACAATTCCAGTGCGGGTTCGCCGAAGAAGAAATCGGCACCTTCGCGTTCCATGACGAGCAAGTTGCGTTGCACCGCGCCAAGTGACGCAGAGGCAATGTTGCCGTATTCCTTGCTGAGTTCGTCGCGGACCTCCTTGTCGCTCATATGAACGAGCAGTTTGCGCAGATCCTTCAGGTCAAGCAGCAGCAGGCCATTATCGTCGGCATATTCGAACGCGATGTTCAGCACGCCTTCCTGCGCGTCGGTGAGGTCCATCAGCCGCGAGAGGAGCAGGGGCCCCATTTCGGAAATCGTGGTGCGGATCGGATGGCCCTTCTCGCCGAACACGTCCCAGAACACGGTTGGCGCAGACGTGTACTCATACTCGCCGAGCCCGATCTTGTTGGCGCGTGCAACGAATTTGTCGTGCAGCTTGTGATCCGTGCTGCCGGGTATGCAGATGCCCGAAAGGTCACCTTTCACGTCTGCGCAGAAGACAGGAACGCCCGCATCGGAAAAGCCCTGAGCCAGGTTTTGCAGGGTGACTGTTTTGCCGGTGCCGGTTGCGCCCGCGATCAGGCCATGCCGGTTTGCGATTTTCAGCAACAGGTTCTGCGCCACATTTGGCGTGCCGGTGCCCTCGGCATCTGCCCCCCCGATAAAGATGGAATCCATCATCCTGTCCCCTTCATTCCTTACAGGCTGCGACGCTAGAGAATTCGCCGGATTCGGCAAGGGTGGAGGCGCAGGCTCTTGACGGCGCGCGAGGCTCTCCTCACCCTGTGGTAACCACAGCTCCGGGGGATATTATGGATCGCGCGACGAAGACCGGCATCTGGATCATCGCGACCGGCGTCATCCTGACCTTCCTTCATTTTGGCCGCAGCATCCTCGCGCCCTTTGCGCTGGCTGTGTTCCTGTTCCTCGTCATCGAGGGCTTTGCCACTATGATCGATAATTGGTCTCGCGCGCTCAAGATCGGGCACGCCCGGGTTTTCGCGGTCCTGATTGTTTTGGGTGGATTTTTCGGATTCATGGCGCTGCTCGCAAATGGCATCGCCGAATTTGGGCGCGACGCCGGAGAGTATGAAAACCGGATCAACGACATGATCGCGGACATGTATGAGGTGGTGCACATGTCGGGTGCGCCGACACTGCAGGAACTGCTGTTCAACGAAACCGGACAACGTTTCTTTGCGACCATCGCCAACGAAACCGGTGACCTGTCCGGCGATCTGGTCCTGATCCTGATCTATGTCGCCTTCCTGTTCCTGGCGCAGTCCAGTTGGACCCGGAAACTGGACAATATCTTCCCCGGTTTCGAGCAACGCGCGCAGGTGCGCCAGGTGGGCGATGAAGCGCGGCGCAGTATCGAAACCTATCTGTGGACCCAGACTGTGATCTCCGCCCTGATCACCGCATTGACCTATTTCTCATTGCTGGCCTTGGGGGTGCAAAATGCGCTCTTCCTGTCGGCTTTGATATTTGTGCTCAATTATATCCCGACTGTGGGGTCAATTGTTGCGGCACTGGTGCCCCCGCTGTTTGCCATCGTGCAGCCGGAACTTCCGGCCTGGGTGCCGGGCACACCACCGCAAGACAACTACATCTATGCGGCGATCGTGTTTGCTGCCGTCAGTTTCTGGCAGTTTTCGATCGGCAATTTCATCCAGCCGCGCATGATGGGGGAGTCGCTTAATTTGTCAGCTTTGGTCGTCCTGCTTTCCCTGGCCATCTGGGGTGCAATCTGGGGCATTCCCGGCATGTTCCTGTCGGCACCTTTGACGGTTTTGATGATGATATTCTTTGCGCAATCTTCCAGCACCAGATGGATTGCAATCCTGCTTTCTGCAGATGGTAATCCACAAGGCAAGGGTACCAATACGGAGCCGCCGGGTGCAGTCAGCGCTGCTCAGACCTATGGTGAAAATCGATAAATTATGCGAAGTGTTAGGCAAGTTAATAATTGCGAATCCGGTTCAGAGCCCATACTCAATTATTGGTAACATCAGGCGCTGCTGACGATGACTTGTATTCGGCACAGCGCTTGCAAATTTAGTGAGATCAGGCCCTCCGCGTGCGTCCCCCCACCCAGCCTGCGGAATAGGCCTGTAGGACCCGCCGGACACGTCCCCGTTCGGCGGGTCCGCTTATAACGGGCCCTGAGGGCCCAGGATGCAATCCCCCAAAGACCTGTCATGACGCTGGGGCAATTCATTTGCCCCTATGTGTTGTGCCGGTGTGCCAACGCAGTCTAGATGGGAACATCGTTAAGTTCTTTCGCGAGACACCCACATGACAGTAAATTCTGCTTCACATGAGCCGTTGGAGCAAGTTTTCGACCAGATTCAGCGGGAATCAGGGCACGAAGACCTCACCGGACTGACGGATGGCGACCTAAAATTTCTTGCGCGCCGCCATTGGGAATGGGCAGAGACGGTCGCTCCGGGAGAGCAGGATGTGCGCGTCCTGCTGGAGGTCGATGGGGAAAACGGGGCCTCCCTGTCACGTACCATTCTAGAGACCGCCAGCCCGGACATGCCATTCCTCGTGGATTCGGTGCTTGGCGAGTGCGGCGCGCAGGGGTTTGAGGTCGCGGCCCTGTTTCATCCGATTGTCAAACGACAGGACGGGCGCAGCGTGTCCGTCATCCAGGTTCATTTGCCGATCCTGACCCACGATGAGGCGGCGCGCCTGAAAGCCGGAGTTCGCCTGGCGCTGGCGCACAATGCGGTTGCCGTATCGGACTTTGAGTCCATGCGGGCGCGCATGCAGCAGGAGATCGACCGGCTGAAGGGCGTCACGCATCTCAAAGAGATGGACCGCGACGAAGCAGTTGCCTTCCTGAAATGGCTTTCGCGGGAACATTTCGTTTTCCTCGGCTGCCGCGAATACGAATTCGAGACAAATGCCGATGGGCAAGTGCTGCCCGAAGAGCCGATCATGGTGGAGGGCTCCAATCTGGGCGTGCTGCGCGATGAAGAACTGAACGTTCTGTCTCGCGAGGCCGAACCCCTCGTGTTGACGCCCGAGATTGGCGCACATCTGTCGGAACCGTATCCGATCCTTGTTGCCAAATCGACGCTGACCAGCCTCGTGCACCGCCGGGTCGCTTGCGACTATGTCGGCGTGAAGAAATATGATGCGCAGGGCAGGGTGAATGGCGAAGTCCGCTTCCTCGGCCTGTTTACCGCTGAGGCCTATGACGAAACGGCCCGCTCGATCCCGCTGATCCGCCGTCGAATTGCCGCCATCCTCGAAGCTTCTGGCGCAACGCCCGGCGGACATACCGAAAAGGCGTTGACCAATCTGCTGGAAACCTGGCCGCGCGACGAGTTGTTTCAGACCTCGTCGAAAATCCTCCATCCGATCATTGTCGGCGCGCTGCATCTGATCGGGCGGCCACGCACGCGCCTGTTCGTGCAGCAGGACCAATTTGACCGGTTTGTCACCGCAATCGTCTATGTGCCGCGTGAAGCCTATGACACCGCCATGCGCCAACGCATCACGCAGGAACTGGTCACCGCTTACAATGGGCACGTAACGCGCTTTCGTCCGTATTTTGATTCTGAAACCCTGGTTCGGGTGCATTTCGAAATCTGGCTGGGACAGGGCCATCCCTTGCCGGACCTTGCGGCGCTCGAGAAGCGTATCGTCCAGATCACGCGAACATGGGAGCAAGGCTTCCGGTCGGCGCTGGTCCAGTCTGACCTTGAACGCGTACATCAGGAAAATGCACGTTCCTTCATCGGGGCTTTCAATGCAGCCTATCGCGAAGCCTTCGGGCCTGACGAGGCGATGCGCGATGTTGCGGCGATGGCAAATTTGTCTGCCGGTCACCCCATCCTGACGCGCGCCTACCGGCTGGAAGGGGATTCCGACAACAAGATACGGGTCAAGATATACTCCCGCAATGGTTCGATCCCGCTGTCTGCCTGTGTGCCAATCTTCGAGCAAATGGGTTTCTTCGTGGATTTCGAGACCGGCTATCCGGTCCGTCCGACGGAAAAGCCAGCCGACGATGCGCCCGAGACCTACTGGATCCACGATGTAGTCATGTGCGCGACGGCCGGCGCAGCAATTGACCTCGATGCAATCCGAACCGCGCTGGAGGATGCGTTTGTTGCGGTCTGGAGCGGACGGGCCGAAAATGACGGCTTCAACCGGCTGGTGCTCAGCGCTGACGCAAGCTGGCGCGATGCGGCCCTGATCCGGGCGCTCGCCGGATATCGCCGCCAGAGCGGCATGGATCAACCGCAATATGTTCAGGAGACGGCGCTTTCGACTTATCCGGCGATTGCCCAGAAATTGCTGGACCTGTTCGCTATCCGCTTCGATCCGGCGCGCGATATGTCACTCGCCGAACGCACGCATGAAGCCGAGAAAATGCGCGCAGAGATCGAGGACGCATTACGCGACGTGTCGGCGCTGGCAGACGATCAGGTGCTGCGCCGTCTCGCTGATCTGATCCTGGCCGTTCAGCGGACCAATTTCTACCAGACCAATGGCGATGGCGCGCCCTACAGTTTTGTCAGCCTCAAGATTGCCAGCCGCGAACTGGAAGACCTGCCGGAGCCGAAACCCTTCCGCGAGATATATATGTCGAGCCCGCGGGTCGAGGGCGTGCATTTGCGCTTTGGCGCGGTTGCGCGCGGGGGGCTGCGCTGGTCGGACCGTGCATCAGACTATCGCACCGAAGTTCTGGGCCTTGTGAAAGCGCAGCAGGTGAAGAATGCGGTCATCGTGCCGGTCGGCTCCAAGGGTGGATTCTTGCCGAAACAATTGCCGGATCGTTCTGACCGCAACGCCTGGTTCGAGGCCGGACGGGATGCCTACAAGGAATTCATCCGGGCGTTGCTCGGTATCACGGACAATCTCGTGGAGGGGCAGGTCACCCACCCGGCGGACACGATTGTCTGGGATGGTGAAGACCCCTACCTCGTCGTGGCGGCGGACAAAGGCACGGCGACCTTCTCCGACACCGCCAATGCGATCAGTGAGGAGATGGGCCACTGGCTGGGCGATGCGTTCGCGTCGGGTGGTTCGGTTGGCTACGATCACAAGAAGATGGGTATTACTGCGCGGGGAGGCTGGGAAGCGGTCAAGCGTCACTTCCGCGAACTCGGCAAGAACATCCAGACCGAGCCTTTCACCGTGATCGGTGTGGGCGACATGAGTGGAGACGTGTTTGGCAATGGCATGTTGCTATCGCCGGAAATCCGGCTGATCGCGGCCTTCAACCACATGCACATCTTCATCGACCCGGACCCTCAGGACGTTGCCAAGAACCTGACTGAACGTCAGCGTCTGTTCGACAAGCCGCAATCGAGCTGGGCGGACTACAACAAAGGAATCCTGTCGAAAGGCGGCGGAATCTTCGAGCGCTCCGCGAAGTCGATCACGCTGAGCGATGAGATCAAGGCGCTGAGTGGCTTGTCAAAGGATGCGGTCACGCCCGACGAGTTGATCCACGCCCTGCTGAAGACGGATGCGGACTTGCTCTGGTTCGGCGGCATTGGCACCTATGTGAAGGCCGCGCATGAAACTCATGCGGCCGCCGGTGACCGTGCCAATGATGCGATCCGGGTTGATGCAAATCAGCTGAAGGTGAAAGTCATCGGGGAGGGGGCCAATCTGGGCGTCACCCAAGCCGGGCGAATCGAGTTTGCCCTGCATGGGGGACGGATCAATACGGACGCGATCGACAATTCCGCCGGCGTCGATTCGTCTGACCACGAAGTGAACATCAAGATTCTGGCTGCTGAGGCGGTTCGTGAGGGCGACCTCGATCCGGCAGACCGCAACGACCTTCTTGCGGAGATGACCAGTGACGTGGCGGCGCTTGTCCTGCGTCATAATTATACACAGACCTTTGCGCTGACCCTGGCCGAAACGACCGCCAAGGAAGACCATGATGCGCTTGAGCGCCTGATGGAGTATCTGGAAGACCGAGGCGTATTGAACCGCGCGCTGGAAACCTTGCCGGAGACCGGTGAGATGAAGGTGCGTGCCGAGCGCGGCCAGCCATTGACCCGGCCGGAACTGGCCGTTTTGCTCGCCTGGTCGAAGATCACCCTGTTCGACGATATTGTGGCCTCCGATATTCCGGACGATCCGTATTTCGAAGACCTGTTGGTCAATTACTTCCCGAGTCCGATCAACACCTATTCAAAGGCGATGTCGAACCATCGCCTGAAGCGGGAAATTATCGCGACGATCATTGCCAATCGTGTGCTGGACATGGCCGGGCCGGTGGCCCTGCTGCGCCTGCGCGAAGTGACCGGCGGCGACAATGCGCAAGTCGCGCGCGGGCTCGAAGCGGCGCGTGCCGTTTTGAACTTTGACGGCTTCCAGCGCGAGGTCGACCAGCTCGACACGATCGTGCCTGCGGATGTGCAAATCGATCTGCGTCTGCATGCGGCAAGCGCCATGGTCGATGCGGCGCTCTGGTTCATTGAAACCCATCCGGACCTGCATGTCGGTGACGCCGTGCAACATACCGAAGCGCCTCTGAACGAGTTCAAGGCCATTCTCGCCGGCATTCACTCGCCGTTCCCGGCTGCGCGCATAGAGCGCGAAGTGCGTAGCCTGATGAAGCGCGGCGCGTCGGAAGAGATTTCGCGATGGGCGGCTGCGATGGGCCAGTTTGCTCAAGGGCTGCTCGTGGTCGATCTGGCTGGCAAGGCGGGTGTCAGTGTGGAGGCGGCCGGCAAGGCTTTCTACACGATTGGCGACCAGCTGCGCATCGACCGGCTTCGCGCCATGGCGCGGGACAATCTGCTGCATGCAGATTATTGGGATCGCGTGGCGGGCCGTCGCCTGTTGAACGAACTGGTTCGGATGCAGGCGGATGCCACCGAGAAGGCTCTCGCCGGAGACGGGGCAGATGCCTGGCTCGCCGAGCGCAATGATGCGCGCAAGGCATTGCTCGCAGAGTTGCATACGCTGGGCAAGGATCGCAATTGGGCGTTTGCGCGATTTGCGCTTGCGGCCGACGCGTTGCGCCAGTTCATGCGCCACTGATCGTTGCACCAAGAGCCGGACAGGGCGTGTGCCCTTCCGGTTTCCTGTCATCCAAGGTCCTTGCGGACGGAAGGCGGCGCCTTCGGCAGGGACGGTATTCATATTGGTGTGGGAAGTCGTGCCCCTGCAGCGGACCGCCTCCCATCCGCTGGCCGGGGCCTGAGCATACCCCGACCGGACCGCCGCTTCCCATTTGGGCAAGAAGCGACCCGGACAAGATACAAGCCGGAGATCTCAGACAAATTCGATTAGCGACAAAGCCCGTTATCCGGGCGGTGCCGGGCCGATTACTGTTGGAAGAAGTTGTTCACATCCAACGCTTTCTGAGCCCTTAGCGCGCTGCAGAGCGTTGCCTTCTCCGTGCCCTGGGCCAGGGATCGCTCATAGCCTGGGATCAGCTGCGCATTCTGTTCAAAAAAGTCTTCCGCCTCTGCGGCCTTTCTGACGCTGCAGAAATATCCCGTCAGGCCCGCGAGCTTTGGCTGACGGATTTCGGGCATGCGCTCCACAACCGTCTCGAAGTTTGTGGTTATCAAATCCCATGCGGTGTCTTGTGCTGCCGGGTTGGCCATGGCGCCATAGACAACCGTAAAGACTTCGTCTGTCGAGTTCGGGCCGTTCAGAACCGCCGAGAACAGGTCTGACACGACATCCTTGCTTCCGCGACTGGCCAACACTCTCAGGATTGTCGAGCGTTCATTCTGATTGGTTGCAGTGGTGACATAGGCCTTGGCAGCTTCATAGAAGTCAGCGCCGCCATCCTCTATGCCGATGATCATGGCCGTGGAGAGATCCTCCGGCGCAAGCGCCGTCGCGTCCGGGCTGCCTTCGAGTCCGACATACTGCCGGGCACGGGCGAGCAGGGCGCGGCGCTCAGCGGGCCGCTCGCCATACTCCAGCAACAAGCCATATAGCCTGTCGCGCAAAAGCATCTCCTGCTGGCTCAGCGCTGTTGCCGGACGGGATTCCAGATATTCGGCCAACGGCCCATAGGTGCGCTGGACCCACGCGCGAAGGCCCGCTTGCTCTGATGGCTCCAGCATGCGGTCGAGCGTGCCAATAATGCCGAACCCTTCAGAAACCGCACGCGGATGACCGCTTGAGGTTGCGGCCAGTCCAGCCATCAGGTCATCGGTGCTGATCCGCCCTGCACGGAAACCGGAGATCAGTGCATCCGCAAACATGATCTGTTCGGCGTCAGACAAGCTATCAAAGTTGGAAATCAGCGCCGTCAGGTTTTCCGCATTCGTATCGAAGCGCCAATAGCCCGTGCCGCCGGCATTTGGCATCACCCAGTCGGGGCAATCGCCATCCAGAGGAATCTCGGTGACCGGCGCGGTCAGTATCTGACGGATCGTGCGATCACCCACAGGCCCTTTCAGGCGCGCAGCAAACGGCACGCTCCAGGTCTGAGCACTGGTATCGATATCAGAGCCAAGCGGCGCATAGCGCTTTTGAGTGACCGTGATCAGGCCCGCATCTGGAGCAGGGCAGGACACGGCGACATCCAGCGATGGGATGCCTGGCTGGTTGATATAGCTGGTGAAGGCTTCAACAATATCCGGCTGGCCGGACCCGTCGGCGAGGCTCTGCATGAAATCGTCGGCATCAGCGACGCCATCCTCGAAGCGACGCATGTGCAAGCGGATACCTTCGCGGAAGGCTTCTTCGCCCAGATAGGTCTCGAACATGTTCAACACGCTGCCGCCTTTGCGATAGGTAATGGAGTCGAACGCGTCGAGAATATCGCCATTGGTTTTGATCGGATTGCGAATCTGGCGCGCCGATTGAAGACTGTCGGCCCCCATCGCGCTGAGCCCTGCCAGGATTGGGCTGAGGCCCCACTCGCCGTCCGGGTCAACCCCGTCCATCGTCTTGTAACTGATCCACGTCGCAAAGGCCTCGTTCAGCCAGATGTCGTTCCACCATTTCGGCGTGACGAGATTTCCGAACCACTGATGGCCAAGCTCGTGGGCATGCGTCGTCAGGATACCGCGGCGGCGGGACAGGCTGGTCTGCTCATTCATCAGCAGCGCGGCTTCGCGGTAGATGATCGCGCCGGCATTCTCCATCGCGCCATAGGCAAATTCCGGCGCGGCGATCAGGTCCAGTTTTCCATAGGGGTACGGATAGTCGAAATAGTCCTCCTGCCAGAGCAACATCTCGTCAGTGATGTCGAGTGCCTCGCTGAGCTGGTCTCTCTTGCCGCGGGCAGCAAAGCCGCGCAGGGGCACCGGCACCTCGCGCAGGGCATTGGCCGGAATGGCCGGGGTGGGCCGCATCTCGTAAGGGCCGACTGCGAGGGCGACCAAGTAGGACTGGATCGGGCGCGTTTCGGCGAAGACATGCCGGGTCCAACCGTCTTCGGCCGGTTCGGCGCTGATTTCCTCGCCATTGGAGATGACCTGCATGCCTTCTGGCGCGGTGACGGTCACGCTCCACGGTGTCTTGAAGCGCGGTTCGTCAAATGAGGGCACCATCCGGCGCGCATCAATCGCTTCCATCTGGGTGGCAAGATAGTCCGTATCGGATTGAACCGCCTTGTAGAGACCGGCAAGGCCCATATTGTAGGGCGCTGTATAGCTGATTTCGAGCGTGGCCGTGCCCGCCGGGATCGGCGAGTCGAAGTCGAGCCTTGAAACTCCGCCCGGTGCCTGATTGCCAGTAAAAGTTGCCGGGATATGTGTTCCATCGTCCAGCACGGCCTTGGCCGACAGCACCGTCTGATCCACCGAATGCAACCAGATGCGCGCATGCGGCGCTGTCAGGGCCACATCAATGGCTACATTACCCGAGAAACTGTCGGCATCTGGATCAGTTTTCAGCTCCAGCCGGTAGGCCAGTGGTGTAACATCCGTCGGCAACTGCCCTGCGGGCGGTACTTGAATCTGGACAGGCTGGGTCTGGGAACCGAGGCTTGCGTCAGAAGTGGAATTCGCATTTCCGCAGGCGTGAAGTGCAAGGAGAGAGACCGCGCCCGCCAAGGCAGCGCGAAACCGGGAATCGTGCATGAATGTGGTCCTGTAACGGTGGAAACAGTTTGAAGCCAAAAAACATAGGATACGGCCCAGCAAAAGCGATCAGATGCAGCTGAATTTAACACCCCTTTCAGTGATGCCATGAGAAGTTGAACCCATGAAACGGCTCTACCATTGGCCTCTTGATCCGGCCGGACGGCTGGTCCGCCTCGCCTTGGGCGAGAAAGACGAGGGATTCGAGGCGTTGGAATCGCCGCCCTGGTCAGCTCATCCGGACGTGCCCCGCCTCGCACATGGGGCTGTTGCGCCCGCTTTGGTTGAGATCGACAGCGAGCCGCGCATGTTTGCCTGCGGCACGCGCGCCATATGCGAGTATCTTGAAGAGACCTCCAGCGGACGGGGCCTGTTGCCATCAGATCCGGCGGCGCGCGCTGAAGTCCGACGCCTGTGGGCCTGGATTGAAGCTGCGTGTGAAGAGGTTACCGACACGCTATTGACCGAACGCGTAATGCAATGGGTGCGCCGCGATCGGCACCCGGATTCAGCGCGTTTGCGCCGGGGGGCGCATGCGCTGCGCGGACGTCTGACCTTCCTGAATGGCCTGCTGGAGCTGAATGGCTATCTTGCCTGCCGGGAGCTCACCCTGGCCGATCTGGCTGCAGCGGCGCACTTGTCTGCCTATGACTATTTCGGCGATGTCGAATGGAATGCTGTGCCGGAGCTGAAAGACTGGTATGCCCGGATCAAGTCGCGTCCGAGCTTCAGGCCCTTGCTGGCCGACCGGTTGCAGGCGGTGCGGCCCGTAGCGCACTATACCGATTTGGATTTCTAGACCTTGCCTGATCACCTCCACATCCGCGTCAAGCACCTCGCCCGGTCGCTTGGCTTTGATGACGTGGCGATAGCGCGGGCGGATGAGGCGTGGGACGCAGGCGACCGGCTGGAAGCATTCGTAGAAGCTGGCCATCATGGCAGCATGGACTGGATGGAGACGACGCTGGAGCGGCGCAAGGCGCCGACTGCGATGTGGCCGGATGCCAAATCTGCCGTCGTCGTCGCGCTCAATTACGGCCCGGACCATGATCCGCTCCACACTCTGGAACAGAAGGCGCTTGGTAACATCTCCGTCTACGCACGGGGGAGAGACTATCACGACACGTTGAAGAAGCGGTTGAAACAGCTCGCCCGGGAGTTCGTGGCCCAGACCGGCGCTGAGGTGAAAGTCTTTGTCGATACCGCGCCTCTGATGGAAAAGCCGCTGGCCGAAAAGGCCGGGCTCGGCTGGCAGGGCAAGCACACCAATCTGGTCAGCCGCGAACTGGGGTCTTGGTTTTTCCTGGGTGTGATGCTGACCGCCGCGGAACTGGAACCTGATCAACCGGAGGCGGATCATTGCGGTTCGTGCCGCGCCTGTCAGGACATCTGCCCGACCAATGCGTTTCCCGCGCCCTATCAACTCGATGCGCGGCGCTGCATTTCCTATCTTACCATCGAGCATTCGGGGCCGATCCCGGCAGAGTTTCGCGCGGCGATGGCCAACCGCATCTATGGGTGTGATGATTGCCTTGCCATCTGTCCGTGGAACAAGTTTGCCGAAGCCGCCAGCGAGATCGCCTTCCATGCGCGGCCTGAACTCAAGGCGCCGGGGCTGGATGAACTTGCCGCGCTGAACGATGCCACATTTCGAGAAGTGTTCTCCGGTTCGCCCATCAAGCGGATCGGGCGGGACCGGTTCGTGCGCAATGTCTGTATCGCCATCGGCAATTCAGGGGAGGGGGCGCTGGTCGCCAGCCTGCTGCCGCTGCTGGATGATCCGGCGCCGGTGGTACGTGGGTCTGCTATCTGGGCGCTCGCCCGCCTTGATCGTGCCCGATTTGCGACGGAAAAGGCCGTCCGGATGGAGCCGGAAACGGATCCGGGCGTTCTGGCGGAATGGATGACAGAGTGATGAGCGGTTTCTGGACCTTTCTGACATGGGCGATGCGCATTCTGGCGGGCCTGTTTGTGGCGTTTCACCTCTATGCGCTGGCGCTGGTCTGGCTGCCCATTCCGGGCACGGTGCTGATGGTGCAGCGCGCGGCAGGTGGCGAGACGGTACGGCGCGACGCGGTGCCCTTGTCCGAGATTTCGACTCACCTTGTGCGCGCGGTCATCGCGGCGGAGGATTCCCGCTTCTGCGAGCATAATGGAATTGACCGTGCCGCGATTGAAAAGGCGCTGGACGAACGTCGTCAGGGCAAGGGCACGCGTGGAGCTTCCACAATCACACAGCAGACCGCCAAGAATGTCTTCCTCTGGAATGGGGGCGGCGTGCCGCGCAAGCTGGGCGACATGTGGATGGGAGTGTTCATCGACAAGTTCTGGGGCAAGGCCCGGGTCATGGAAGCCTATCTGAATGTCGCCGAATGGGGCGATGGCCTGTTCGGCGCAGAGGCCGCCGCGCAGGCGCGGTTCGGCAAGTCCGCCGCCGACCTGACGGAGCGCGAGGCCGCACTGCTGGCCGCCGTTCTGCCGAGCCCGAACAAATGGCGCGTCGATCCGCCGGGGCCCTATGTCAACACACGCGCCGGCACGCTGCAGGCGCGCATGCGAGTGGTGCATAGCCAGGGCTTGGCGGCCTGTGTGCTGGGCGATACGCCGCCTCCGGCACGCCCGCAGCCACAACAGGGCCAGCCGGCCCCGCAGCCGGAGCCATTGCCGGACCTGCCGCCTGAGCCGGAAACCGGGCCTGAAGCGATCACGCCTGAAGAGGTGCAGGCCGCGCCAGAAGATGACGAGTTCGATGCGTTTCTGGAAGGCGCGCAGGAACGGTTTGGCGAGGCCGGGCAATCTCCTGAACCCATCGAGGAAGAACCTGAGCCGTTGGAGCCCGAAGCCGCAGCGAGCCAGTCGGAAGCGCAGGATGGCGGGCCGACCGATCTGCGTCCGCGGTCTCTGGAGCCGGTTGAAGACCCGGCCAGTGAGGACTCCCCCGAGTAGCGCGCCGTCTTAATCGGCTTCCGGCGGTCGCGCTTTTGTTTCATCCTGTTTCGCACTGTCCGGTTCCGGCTCATTTTCCTCCGGTTCCGGTTCCGGTTCCGGTGCGGGGGCCGGATCAGGTGTACGCTTCGGGTGGGATATCTCGACCTTGAGCGCGGAGTCCGGTTCGATGAACAGCTCCTTGCGGCGCAGCGGCACGGACATGCCATTCTCGGTGAAGCGTTTCCAGACTTCGCGCAGGATGTTGGAGCCGACATTGGCCGTGCCATTTTCCGGGTCGATGATCCAGAAGCGCATCTCCAGAACAATGCACTCATCGGTGAAGTCTTTGACCAGGCAGACGGGTTGCGGCCAGCTGATCACGCGCTCGGTCGCCTTGGCGGCGGCGATGACGATGGCAATCGCCTCTTCCAGGTCGGACGTATAGTCGATGCGCAACTCTTTGTGGATGCGCACGCGCTTGTTGGAAAAGCTCCAATTGATCACCGTATCGGTCATCAGCTTTTCGTTCGGGATCAGGAATTCCTTGCCTTCCTGCGTCGTGATCGACGTGTAGCGCAGGCCGAGGGATTCCACGACGCCGAACGTCTCGCCGACCTCGATCACGTCCTGCGGCTTGATCGAGCGCTCCGAGAGCAGGACGATGCCGGAGACAAAGTTCGAGACAACTTTCTGCATACCAAAGGCAAAGCCAAGGCCGATGGCACCGGAGATGACCGTTAGCGCGCCGAGCGGAATGCCCAGCCCGGCCAGGGTGAGCAGGGCGGCGGCGACGATGAATACGATCTGGATCGCATTGCCGATCAGGATACGGATCGAGGGCTCGACTTTGGGAATATGGTTGACCCGCCGCTTCATGGATTTCGCGGCGCGGTTTGCAATGAACAGCAAGACAGCGGCGGTCAGGATGGCCTGGAAGATGAAGACTGGGCTGATCCGCCGATTCCCGAAGGATGGACCAATACTCGAAAGCCAGTTCATGACATCCGGCAAAACGCCAAGGGCGAAGAATATCGCGAACGTCCATGTCAGGAATGATGCAAGACCGCGCAATTCTTCCGGCAGAAAGGTCATGGTCACGCGGATGGCAAGCCAGGCAATCGCGAGTGACAAGGCTGTCCGAACCAGGATCAGCGAGTGGTCAATGGAACTGAGCAATGAGACCGCAAGCGCCAGAAGGATGGACCAGAGCGCCGGACGAACCGCCTTGTGCAAGACGTCCAGTCCTTCGCGGCGGGGCGGCTCGACAAAGCGTCGCAGCGTGACCGTGATCAGGCGCTTGAAGGGTGGGGTGAGCAGGGCGCCCAGCGCGAGCGCCAGGATGATACAGCCGAGCTGGATCAGGATGGGATAGAGAAATTCAGGCTGTTGCGCCTTTGTCTGAAGCCAGCCGGCTGGGTCGTCGAGAAAGGGTCGAGCAGGCTCTATCCATTTGAGTAGCGGATTAATGACGTCTTCTACCGGCGGGAGGATATCCTCCGATGGCGGAGTGGCTTGTCCGGTCGCTTCCGTCGCATCCACCGGACGGCAATAGGTTTCCCCATCACCGCCGGTGATGCATTTCTGGTAGGTGACGCCATCTTCCGCCAAGCGCTACCCGCCTAGACTGGGTCGTAGGGGAAGACACTGGCCGAGGCGCCCATGTCGAAGAAGTTGGCTTTCATGGCGGGCATGGCCTGTTCGAGCAGGCTTTCCGGCGTCCAGCCCTCCATACGCGCCAGCGACTTGACCGGACGCGGCTGGTCGAACAGCACGACTTCATTGCCGCGCACGGCAAAAATCTGTCCGGACACGTCATTGGCCTTGTCGGCGCAAAGGGCCACAGCCAGTTGGGCAACCTGGTCGGCCCGCATGCCCTGGCGCATCCGCTCGACACGCTCTGCGCCGGCTTCGTCCTTGACCGGGATGGAGGCGATCATGCGCGTCCAGGCAAATGGCGCGATGACATTGGAGCGGACATTCTTGCGCGCGCCTTCCATGGCGACGATGCGCGACAGGCCGACAATGCCCATCTTGGCGGCGGCATAGTTCGCCTGGCCGATATTGCCGATCAGGCCGGATGTGGAGGTGAAGAGGACGAAATTGCCGTCTTCCTTTTCGCGGAACAGTTCGATGGCCGCGCGGGTGACGTTGAAGCTGCCCCGCAGGTGCACGTCGATGACGCTGTCCCAATCATCTTCGCTCATCTTGTGGAACATGCCGTCGCGCAGGATGCCGGCCGGGTTGACGATCGAGTGCAGGGCGCCGAACTCGTCCTTGGCCTGTTCGATCATGCCTTGGACCGCTTTCATGTCGGTCACGCTTTCCGAGTTCGAGACAGCCTCGCCGCCCGCCTTGCGGATTTCCTGAGCCACGGTTTCGGCCGGGCCTGCACTGCCTTCATCGGCGCCGGTCAGGCTGCCGCCCAGATCGTTGACGACCACTTTTGCGCCTTCGCGCGCCGCGAGCAGGGCGGTCTCCTTGCCGATGCCATTACCACCGCCGGTCACGAGGACCACTTTGCCTTCCAGAACGCCCATCAGACGAAACTCCCTTTATATGTTGCAGTCGCGGCCACACTAGAACTCGGCCCGTAATGTTCAAGGTTTGAAATCGTCGCTGGTGCGGGTAGAGGTGCTGGCATGACAAAGACATTCCAAGCTGTAATCTGGGATTTCGGGGGCGTATTCACGACCTCTCCCTTCGACGCCTTCACCCGCTACGAGGCCGAGCATGGCCTGCCAAAGGATTTCATCCGCACGGTCAATGCCACCAATCCGCTGGACAATGCCTGGGCCAAGCTTGAGCAGAGCCTCGTCACGGCGGCAGAGTTCGACGGCATGTTCCGAGAGGAATCAAAGGCGATGGGGCATGAGGTGCCCGGGGGTGAAGTGCTGGCGCTGTTGTCCGGCTCGCTGCGGCCACGCGTGGTCAAGGCGCTGAGCGTCTGCAAGACCAAGGGCAAGGTTGGCTGCATCACCAACAATGCGCCGGTCGGCAAAGGCGCCTCGATGACCAATGACGAGGCAAAAGCGCGTGAGGTGGCCAAGGTCTTCGACATGTTCGACCATGTGATCGAGAGTTCAAAGCTCGGCATTCGCAAGCCCGATCCGCGCATCTATGCTCTGATGTGCGAGACGCTCGATGTTGATCCGGCAAGCTGTGTCTATCTGGATGACCTCGGGCACAATCTGAAACCGGCCCGTGATATGGGCATGACAACGATCAAGGTACTCAATGAAGACCAATTGTTGTCAGACCTTCAGGCGGCGACCGGGTATGCACTGGGCTAACGCCCTCATCGGCGCGCTGGCGGCCATGCTGCTGGCGGCGTGCTCGCCTGCGGCCGAGCCGGAACGGCCATTGGTGCCGGATGAATCCCTGATGCAGCCGCCACAGGTGCCTGAGCCGGTCGTGCTGACTGAAGAAGCAGAGGCAATGCGGGACCAGTTATTGTCGCATGCGAAAGCCGGATCGCTCAGCCGTTTGTCGCGAGTGGCCAATGCGAATGACGGCTTTGTCTCCAATCTGGGCGGTACGCCGCACCGGCAGTATTGGGATTTGATGCGCCGGATTGGCGCCGATCCGAACCGCAGCTTGCGCAAGTTGTTCGAACTGCCTCCCGGCATGCGCGAGATTGATGGCGAAGTCTGGTATGTCTGGCCAGACCTTGCCGCGCGTGACGCTGAGGACCTGATCCCGGAAAAACTGTCCTTCCAGGACCGGCGACGCCTCATGGAACTGATTGGCGAAGAGGGAATTGAACGGATACGGCAGGGCGAAGGCTATCCTGGCATGCGCACCGCCATCGCGGGCAATGGCCGATGGGTCTATTATGTGCTCGGTCAGGATGCAGAGGACTGAGCCATGACAGACAGGATTGGCGCAGATGCAGCGCTCTCAAAACTGGGCGGCTGGGCAAAAGGTGCCGGTGACCGTGACACGATCGAGAAGACGTTCAAGCTGGCCGATTTCAAGACGGCCTGGAGCTTCATGTCGGCTGTCGCACTGAAAGCCGAGCAGTTGGACCATCATCCTGAATGGTTCAATGTCTACAACAAGGTCGAGGTTACGCTGACGACGCATGATGTGGACGGTGTGTCTGAAAAGGACGTTGAACTGGCCCGGTTCATGGATGAACTGGCTGCGAAACTTTCCTGATCCTCGCGGCAGAACTGTCGCCTCTCCCAAGGTCAAGCTGGCCCGGTTTCGAGTGCACTGTTACGGGTAGGAAAACCTGAAACAGTGGAGGAGACAGACATGGGTCGCGTACAGGGCAAGAAGGCATTTATCACCGGCGGTGCGCAGGGGCTGGGCGAGGCAACGGCGCGTATGATGGCTCGCGAAGGCGCCAAGGTAACCGTCACCGATGTGAACGGGGCAGGGGCCGAAGCTGTCGCCGCCTCGATCAATGACGAACATGGCGCGGGCACGGCCTTTGCCTGGCAGCATGACGTGACCAATGAGGCGCAATGGCAGGAAGTGCTGCAAGCGGCGCATGATGCGATGGGCGGCCTGAACGTGCTGGTCAACAATGCCGGCATCGGTTCGCTCGGCTCGGTCGAAGACGAAAACTACGACATGTTCAAGAAGGTGCAGACCGTCGATGTCGATTCCATTTTTCTCGGCTGCAAGTACGCCATTCCGCTGATGCGCGCGCACGGGCTTGGTTCGATCATCAACATCTCGTCCATTGCCGGTATCATCGCGAGTGCGAACTACGTGTCCTACAACACCGCCAAGGCGGCCGTGCGGCATATCTCGAAATCCATCGCGTTGCATTGCGCCAAGGGCGGCCAGATTCGCTGTAACTCGGTGCATCCGGTCTTCATCAATACGCCGATCCTGGATCGGACGAAGGAAATGTTCGGCGAGGAAGAAGCGCTCGCCAAGCTCGGTCGCCAGATCCCGCTCGGCAAGGTCGGTGAGCCGGACGATATCGCCTATGCGGTGCTCTATCTCGCATCGGATGAGTCGAAGCTCGTCACCGGAATCGAGCTGAAAGTGGATGGTGGCATCTCGGCCATGTAAAGGCTTGTCGCTCCCGACTGTTCCTGTTATGTTCCGTTCTGTCCAATTGATGGGAGGGACTTATGATCGGGTATGTAACAGTCGGGACGTCAGACCTGCAGCGCGCTGCGAAATTCTATGATGCCATTGCGGCCGAGATGGGCACTGGGCGGATGATGGATTTCGACACATTCATCGCCTGGGGCACGCCCGGCGGTGCAGCAGGCGTGGCGGCGACCCTGCCATTCGACAAACAGCCTGCCACTGTCGGCAATGGCACGATGGTGGCGCTGCAGGCCAGGGACAAGGACCAGGTGCACAAGCTGTATGAGATCGCGCTGGCAAATGGCGGCAGTGATGAAGGCGCACCCGGACCGCGTGGCGATGAAGGGTTCTATGCCGCTTACTTCCGGGATCCGGATGGCAATAAGCTCAATGCTTTCACGATGGTGTAAGCGGGCGTTTCGACGTCACGATCACGGCATAGACGGCGAGTGTGCCGACCAGGCCTGCCGATACGTAGAGCGGGAGTTCCGGCATGAATGAGTACAGCATAGCCCCGATAAGGGGGCCGAAGATGAAGCCGGCCGGGGGCGCTGCCGCGAGCAGCGCTGCCGCTGAGCCTTGCTCCTCGCGAGAGACCGAAAGGCTGCCCAGCGCATTTGCGGCGGGCACGGCCAGCGCCGCGCCACACCCAACAGCAAAGAAGCTGAGTGCGAGTGACCAGAACGGGAAGAAGAGGTCGGCTGAAACATAGCCCATGGCCACAATGGCGAGGCCGATGGGCAGGATGCGTCGCGGATCGGGTTTGCGCGGCTGAACAAAGCCGAACTGCACCATGATCATGCCCGCAGCGATGCAGGCGAAGGCAATCCCTGAATGAAGCACGACGGCTTCGCCAGCAGAGCGGCTGGCTGTGTCCACAAACTGGTAGCGATCTTCGATGAACCAGCTGATCGTCTGCTGTACGATTCCGATTCCGATGAAATAGGTGAACAGGAAAAGCAGGTGCGGGAAGACGCGCGGGTCGCGCACCGCGAGTGGGGTGGGGCGTTTGGCCGATTTCGGGCGCGGCCTGGTCGGGGGCAGAAGCACTGCCAGAACAAGCGCTACGATCAGATTGAAGGCGATAGTCCCCCAGATCGGCATCAGCGCCCCAAACGGGGCGAGCGCGGTGGCACCTGCCGGGCCGAGGATGGATCCGATGCTCATACAGGCGCCAAGCATGCCGAGCCCGCCGGCCCGGTCGAGCGGCGTGGTGGCATCCGTCATCGCGGCCATGGCGGCTGGTTGCAGACCGGGCGACAACAGGCCGAACCAGAGGCGCACGAAGACAAGTGTGAAAAAGGCGGTCAGCCCGGTCAGGATTCCTGCCAGCGCGGCGCTCAGGGCGAACACGAAGATCATGTTGGTCAGGCCCATGGCCGCCAGCGAGAAAACCATGACGCGTTTGCGGCCGAACCGGTCAGCCAGCCGGCCCCAGGTTGGAATGAGCAGCGCATAGACGGCCGCAGACAGGGTCAGGATACCCGCGACCTGAATTTCGGTCAGGCCCGCCTTGCGGGCGAGGGGGGCAACGACCACGAAGTTGATGCTCATGCCCGCGCCCATGGCCACCATGGCAATGCCGATCATCGCTTTCTGGACCCCGGTGAGCGGTAGCAGCGGCCTGTCCGGATCTGTCATGCAAGCGGGCTCCCTCGGCAATTGTTATAATTGTTTGTGTTTGCCCGCCTTGCCAAACGGAATGTGTTCCCAACTGGCAAAGCTAGAGAGAACGCCTTGCACAAGCTAGGGGCATCACCCTAAGTGAAGGCAACAACAGAAAAATCGGAGCGTTGCCCCATGGCCGCCATTCTTGATCTCATCATGGTCGTTCTGCGGATCGCCACATTCATCATCATCATTCAGGCTGTCTTGTCCTGGCTGGTCGGTTTCAATGTGCTGAGCCTCCAGAACCCCACCGTACGCAGTGTCTGGGGTGGATTGCAGCGTATTACCGAGCCGGTTTACCGCCCGATCCGCAACATCCTGCCGCCCATGGGTGGGCTGGACCTGACGCCTATGGTGGTTCTGCTGATCATTTTCTTCCTCGAGCGTGTGATCGCGCGCTACGGCTACGGCATCGTCCCGTTCTGATCGCATGCACAGGCTGATCGTTCGCGTTCAGCCGAACGCCTCGGCCGACCGGGTCGAAACATGGGAAACAGACGCTGCGGGCCGGACCTATTTGAAGGTTCGTGTGCGCGCCGTGCCGGAGAGTGGCAAGGCGAATGCAGCCGTTGAAAAACTGATCGCGAAATGGCTGGGCGTGCCAAAGTCTGCGGTCAGGGTGGTGACGGGCCCAAAGAACCGGTTAAAAGGCCTCGACATTGACGGGCCGCCCGATCTGGCGGCGAAACTGGCCGGGGATCAGGGCAATGAGCGCGCAGGTAATTGACGGAAAATCGGTTGCGGCAGATGTCCGCGCAGACGTGGCAAAGGCGGTCAGCCAATTGCCCGGACAGCCTTCACTGGCTGTGGTCCTTGTGGGGGAAGACCCTGCGAGCCAGGTCTATGTGCGCAACAAAGTGCGCCAGACCGAAGAAGTTGGCATGGTCTCCGTGCACCACCGCCTGCCGGATACGGCCAGCCAGGCCGATGTCGAGACCCTGATTGCAACCCTGAATGCCGATCAAAGCGTCGATGGCATCCTGCTGCAGTTGCCGCTGCCCAAGGGTCTCGATGCTGATGCGGCGATCGAGAAGATCGACCCCGACAAGGATGTCGACGGACTGACCGAAGTGTCTGCCGGTCGCCTGACGCTCGGCAAGCCGGGCCTGCGCCCGTGCACACCGACCGGCTGTGTGATCCTGGCCAAGCGCGCGCTGGGCAGTGACCTCTCCGGCAAACATGTCGTCGTGATTGGTCGCTCTATTCTCGTCGGCAAGCCGGCCGCGCTATTGTTCCTGGCTGAGAACTGCACGGTCACCATCGCGCACAGCCGCACAAAGGACCTGCCGGCCATGTGCCGCGAGGCCGACATTCTCGTGCCTGCCGTCGGACGTCCGCAAATGGTCAAGGCCGATTGGGTGAAGCCGGGCGCGACCATTATCGATGTCGGGATCAACCGGATCGACGCGCCCGAAAAGGGCGAGGGGAAGACGCGTCTGGTGGGCGATGCCGACTATGCCGCCAGCGCGGAAGTTGCGGGTCACATCACGCCCGTGCCGGGCGGGGTCGGGCCCATGACCATTGCCTGCCTGTTGCGCAACACGGTGCTGGCCGCCTGCGCCCGGCGTGGCTGGCCTGTTCCAGACGGTCTGTGAGCCAGTCCTTTTCCCCGCCGGACACGCCGCGATTCCGGCAACTTTGGGAAGATCAGGATGGCCTCTGCGCCCTGTGTGGAAAGCCCATGCCCCCCAGCCGGGCCGATGTGGCGCATTCCACGCTCTGGAAGAAATGGCGGCCGACATTCGACCATATCATACCGCGCGCGCATGAGGGGTCGGACGAGATCAGCAATCTCCGTCTTGCCCATGCCATTTGCAACAAACGCCGAGGCACCGGAAAGGGCTAGGCGAGGCCTGCAGCCCGGACATTCGGCTGGTAGGTACGCGAAACCGGTGCTTCCTGACCGGATTTCAGGATGAGAACCAGTTTGCCATTGGTGCGCCGCGTATCGGCGACGCCATTGTGCGAGACCCACCATGAGCGATGAGTCTGCAGGCCATTGTCTTCGCCCAGTTCTCGCATCGCATCGGCCAGCCGCATCAGGATCAGTTCTTCTCCCCGGTCTGTATGAACGCGCAGATAGTGATCTTCCGAGGAGATGGCCCAAAGATCTGCCCCCCGATATCGCACTGGCAGGCGCGACAGGAAGCCCGCGACCCGGTCTTCCGGTTCGGCGTCTTCCAGCTCGGCCAGTTGACGGGCCCGATCAATGAGGAATCCGCCCGTCGTGATGACGAGCGAGATCGCCAGCACATAGGCAAACTGGATGGGGATGTGCACCAGGGAAATCGACGCGCCCAGAAAGGCCAGGAAAATACAGAGTGAGATCGTGACCGGAATTGCAAGCAGGACGGCCGCGGCCACAATTCTCAGGGCCGGGTGGGACGTCTTCATGTGCGTGTGGAAGACAAAGGGTACGACCCAATAGGATGCGACCGACCCGACCAGCATTGTGACGAACCACATCAGGAATCGGAGTTTGAGAGAGCCGCCGGCGCCATAGACTCCGAACCATGTGAAGCCAGCCGCCAGCAGGGTGACGATGCCGAGTGTTTTTCCAATATCCTTCAGGGCTGATGCCATCGTGTCATCCCGTGTATTTCGCGCTTCGTGAATGGGTTTGCAGGTATTTGGCGAAGGATTCCAGCCCGTCCGCGCAATCTCCGTAGCGCTGACCCGGCCCGCACCACACTCTGTCTTCATCACCCACCACGGGGCGACCGCCCCACACTATGGAGACATCAAATGAACATCAACCGCACACTCGTATCGATCCTGGCTGCCATCGCCATTGTGCCTGTTTCGGCGTCTGCCGCTGACCTGACGCTCAAGGTCGAAAATCTTGGTGAGAATACCGGGGCGCTCCACATTGCGATCTTCAACGAAGGCGGCTGGTCCGGAAATGACTCCGTTGCAGCGGACATTGTCGACGTTTCAGAAGGCGCTGATTCCGTCGTCTTTGAAGGGCTGGAGCCTGGCACATACGGTGTGAAGCTGTTTCACGACGTAGATGGCGACGGCGAACTGGCGCGTGGAAATTTCGGTATTCCGACAGAACCCTATGGTTTCTCCAATGACGCGCCGGTTCGCTTTGGCCCGCCAAGCTTCGGCGATGCCGCGTTCGCCCTGCCGACTGATGGCGCCGTCCACACAGTCACGATGCGCTAAGCCTGTCGCCAAGGAGACCTGCCATGAAAAGCCCTGCCTTTGCCCTGCCATCCGGACTGCCCCGCCTGTCGCCGGGACGGCCCAGCAACCGCACCGTGATCCTGATCGGCCTTGCCGCCTATGCGGTGATCAGCTGGATGATCCTGAAAAGCGCGGACAATCCTCCGATCCGGTTCAGGCTGGATGCCGCGCGTCTGACCGAGTCGCCGGTCGTGCTAAAAATGCACCTGGCGGGAGCGCTCAGCGCGTTTGGTATCGGCACGGCTTTGATGATGGGCGTGAAGGGCAGGGGGCTGCACAAGCGGCTTGGCTATGCCTGGGTTGTGGCGATGGCGATCACGGCGATCAGTTCCTTCTTCCTGACAGGCCTCAATGGCAACAGCTTCAGCTGGATCCATGGCCTGTCAGCCTGGACAATCATCGGCCTGCCCATGGGCATCGCTGCAGCGCGGCGAAAGGACATTGCGAAGCACCGCAAGGAAATGACCGGAATGTTCACAGGGGGCATGTTGTTTGCTGGCCTGTTTACCTTCCTGCCGGGCCGCATGATGTGGTCGATCTTCTTCGGCGTTTGACCGGAATAAGCCTCTTACCGACCCCTCCAAAGACCGCTACACCTATTGCAGGTAGAGGTACCTTGGAGGGGTAGAATGAAACGTATTGTCAGTGCGATTGTCGTTGCAGGGCTCGCGGCGTGTCAGGCGCCGGGGCCGATCACCATTCCGGGCATAACGCGCGCGCCGCAGAGTGCCGAAGACGCGCTCGACGCATATTACCGCACATTGCCGGAAGAGTTTTATCCGACCGCGCCCGCCGGATTGCCGCTGCCTTCGAAAGACTCTGTCCTGTCGCGCGTGCTGGTTGGCTCTTGTCATGATGAGGAAGAAGCCGGACCGTCCGATACATTGCAGCGCATCGCCGCCGAAGACGCGGACCTTTTCCTGATGATTGGCGACAATGTCTATGGCGACAAGGACGGCATGAGCTATGCCACCAACCAGGCTGAGCTCGACGAACTTCGCGAGAGTTTTGCCGATCTCGCCGCCCGTAGCGACTTTCAGGCCGTGCGGGCAAGCCATCCGATGATGGTGGCATGGGACGACCATGACTATGGCGCCAATGATGCGGGCCGAGAATTTCCGTTCCGTCGTCTTGCCGAGCGCGTGCACGAACGCTTCTGGGGGATCGAGAATATGGATGTCGGCGCCTGGCCCGGCACCTATTATGCGCGCAGCTTTGGCCCGGAAGGCCAGCGCACCCAGATCATTATGCTGGATACCCGCTTCTTCCGGTCGCCGCTGACCGCGACAGACGAGTATGGCGTGACCGGCAAGGAGCGTTACATCCAGTCTTCCGATCCCAATCAGGACATGCTGGGCAATGACCAGTGGACCTGGCTGGAAAACCAGCTGCAAAAGCCGGCGGATTTGCGCCTGATCGTCTCGTCGATCCAGGTCTTGCCGACCGATGGGCATGGCTGGGAAAGCTGGTCGCGCCTGCCAGCCGAACAGCAGCGCCTCTACAGTCTGATCAGTGAGGCAGGTGCGAACGGCGTGGTGTTCGTGTCAGGCGACCGGCACGCATCCTACCTCTATCGCAGTGAGACGGCGCTGCCATACCCGGCCCATGAGCTGACGGCGTCATCGCTGAATGTGTCGTTCCAGGATACGACGGACGAGATGGACTCAGCACAGGTCGGCGAAGGCTTTTCGCAGGACAATTATGGTGCAATCGGCATCGATTGGGCCGCTGGGTCTGTCGATCTTGAGATAAAAAACGCCGCAGGCGAGACGGTTCGTCAAACAACCGCCCAATTCCGGTAGCTATGCCACGCGGCAACGGAAAGGCCGCCTGTAGATTATGACCGATACCCGCAATGTCTTCGCCCTCATCCTGGCGGTGATGATCCTGCAAATTGCGGGCGGCTTGTTGAGCATGTTGACCCCGCTTGGGCTCGAAGCGCTGGGCACGGCGCCCCAATTCATCGGTGGCATCGCCGCGCTCTATGCGACGGGCTTCATGCTGGGGGCATGGACCGCACCTGCAGCGCTTGCCTCCTTTGGCAACATCCGCCTGTTCGCTGCTGCCGCAGCAGTCACTTCGGCGGGGTCCATTGCCTTGTCCCTGTGGTATGAGCCCGGCTTCTGGGCCATCGTACGCATCGTACAGGGTGTCAGTTTTGCCTACATGTTCACGAGCGTGGAGAGCTGGTTGGGTCAGGCCGTGCCGGACAAGTCGCGCGGCAATGTCATGGGCCTGTATCACATGGGCGCGAAACTCTCGCTGATGATTGGTCCGTTCTTCGTGGCCGGCCTGTCGCCGCTCGACAGCCGCGCCTATAGCTGGGCCGCATTGTTTCTGACCTTGGCGCTCGTGCCGATCTGCCTCACACAGCAGGAACAGCCGGAAGCGCCGGATCGCAAGGCAATGCCGATTGGGCGCCTGTACAAACTGGCTCCGGCGGCTGTCATCGGGGTGATGCTGGCAGGCGTCATCAATACCGGTACGCTCGCTTTGCTGCCGATCTATTTTGAAAGCTTCTCCATTGGCGGAGGAGGGACGGCGGCTGCCGCAACCGCCCTGGCGGCTGCGTGGCTGGGCGGCTTCATCATTCAATGGCCTGCAGGGCGGTTGTCCGACCGAATCGAGCGCCGATTGGTGATCGCGGTACTGTGCGCCATTTCGGGGATGGCTGCGATGGTGATCGCGATATTCGGACGCAGCCTCGGAGAGGTTGGCGTGATGATGGTGCTGGTTGTGTGGGGCGCCGGTGCGTTGACGTTTTTCGGATTATGCGTGGCCCACGCCATTGACCGAACCCCCAAGGGAAAGATTCCGCAGGTCATGTCCGGTCTGCTTTTCATTTGGGCCGGTGGATCAATTGTGGGGCCACTATTGTCGGGTATCGCCATGCGCGGTGCAGGTGCGACAGGCCTGTTCGGTCTGTCTGGCTTGTTGCTCATCCTGTTGGCGTTGATCATGGTCTGGCGGGTTTCCGCAAGGGCAGCTCCGGAAGAGCACCAACAAGAGGATTGGAGCCCGATCCTGCCAACGCCTCTGGCCAGCGTGGAACTCGATCCGCGCAATCCGGACCGGGAAGCCGAAACCTGAGTCCAGACTTGAATACTCAGCTGGTTTACGGGCCTGCCAAGACTGTTATATAGCGCGGACAATCAAACGGGCCGGCCTGTGCCGGCTCTTTCCGCAAGCCAGGGCAGACAAGGCAAGTTTCCATGAACATACACGAATACCAGGCCAAGGCCGTGCTGAAATCTTTCGGCGCTCCAGTGGCAGAAGGCGTACCCGTTCTTTCTCTCGATGATGTGCAAAAGGCGGTCGATACGCTGCCGGGGCCGCTCTGGGTCGTGAAGTCCCAAATTCATGCCGGTGGACGCGGCAAGGGCAAGTTCATCGAAGCCGCAGCTGGCGAAAAGGGCGGTGTTCGCCTCGCCTTCTCCAAGGAAGACGTTCTGGAGCACGCCAAGGCGATGCTGGGCAATCACCTCGTCACAGCGCAGACCAGCGATGCTGGCAAACAGGTCAACCGCCTCTACATCGAAGACGGCGCCGACATTGACCGCGAACTCTATCTCTCCCTTCTGGTCGACCGCGCCACAGGCCGCCCGGCCTTTGTTGCCTCCACCGAAGGCGGCATGGACATTGAGGAAGTTGCGCACGAGACGCCTGAGAAAATCCTCACCCTGCCAATCGACCCGACGGCTGGTGTGACCGAAGCCGATGCGGCGCAGCTCTGCGACGCGCTGAAGCTGGACGGTGCGGCCCGCGAAGATGGCATGAAACTCTTCCCGATCCTCTACAAGGCCTTCATCGAGAAGGACATGGCGATGCTCGAGATCAACCCGCTGATCGTCATGGAAAATGGCCGTCTGCGCGTGCTCGACGCCAAGGTCAGCTTTGACGGCAACGCCCTGTTCCGCCACCCTGACATTGTCGAGCTGCGGGACACGACCGAGGAAGACGAAAAAGAGATCGAGGCCTCCGAATGGGACCTCGCCTATATCGCCCTCGACGGCACGATCGGTTGCATGGTCAACGGCGCGGGCCTCGCCATGGCGACGATGGACATCATCAAGCTGTACGGTGAAGAGCCAGCCAACTTCTGTGACGTTGGCGGCGGTGCAAACGCCGAGAAGGTCGCTGCGGCCTTCAAGATCATCATGAAGGACCCGAACGTGAAGGGCATCCTGGTCAACATCTTCGGCGGCATCATGAAGTGCGACGTCATCGCCGAAGGCGTGATCGCCGCGGTGAAGGAGACCAACCTCGCTGTGCCGCTGGTTGTGCGCCTCGAAGGTACGAACGTCGAAATGGGCAAGGAAATCATCAAGAATTCCGGCCTGAACGTCATCCCCGCCGATGACCTCGACGACGCCGCCCAGAAAATTGTTGCCGCTGTTAAAGAGGCCTAAGGAAACATGTCCATTCTCATCGACAAGAATACCAAAGTCATCGTCCAGGGCCTGACCGGCAATACGGGCTCTTTCCACACCAATCAGGCGCTGGAGTATTACGGCACGCAAATGGTTGCCGGTACGCACCCGAAGAAGGCTGGCCAGAAATGGACCGCTGACAACGGCACCGAACTGCCGATCTTCGCCAATGCCGGTGAAGCCGCCAAGGCAACCGGCGCCAATGCGTCCGTGATCTACGTGCCGCCAGTCGGCGCCGCCGCCGCCATCGAAGAAGCCATCGATGCGGAAATCCCGCTGATCGTCTGCATCACCGAGGGCGTTCCTGTGCTCGACATGGTGCGTGTGAAGGCGAAACTGGAAAAATCCAAGTCACGCCTGATCGGTCCGAACTGCCCCGGCCTGTTGACGCCGGAACAGTGCAAGATCGGCATCATGCCCGGCAAGATCTTCCAGAAGGGCACTGTTGGCGTTGTGTCGCGCTCCGGTACGCTGACCTATGAAGCCGTTTACCAGACCTCTCAGGCGGGCCTCGGCCAGACATCTGCAGTCGGTATCGGCGGTGACCCGGTCAAAGGCACCGAGTTCATCGACGTGCTGGACATGTTCCTGTCCGATGATGAGACCCAATCGATCATCATGATCGGTGAAATTGGCGGCAGTGCCGAAGAGGAAGCTGCGCAATTCCTGATCGACGAAGCCAAAAAAGGCCGGAAAAAACCGATGGTCGGCTTTATTGCGGGTCGGACTGCGCCGAAGGGGCGCACGATGGGCCATGCCGG
Organism: Hyphomonas sp. UBA4494; assembly: GCF_002388935.1. NCBI lineage: Bacteria > Pseudomonadati > Pseudomonadota > Alphaproteobacteria > Hyphomonadales > Hyphomonadaceae > Hyphomonas > Hyphomonas sp. UBA4494. The sequence goes on along the minus strand of NZ_DGNK01000032.1, from coordinate 19,994 downwards.
TGCTATCGTTTCAGGTGGCCAAGGCGATGCCGAGAGCAAGATTGCGGCGATGGAAGAGGCGGGTATTCGCGTTTCCCCGTCACCTGCACGTCTCGGGACAACCATGGTTGACGTATTGAAGGGTTAGCGCCCGGATATACATCTAAGCCAGGACGGCCCGTCCGGGCCAGTCTGGCGAGGCCAGAATCTGTCCCCGCACAGGCCGTCCTGGAGAACTTCAGTCCCGGTAGGAACCGGGCAAGTATTTTGTTTCTTAATGTCAGGGAACAGGTCCCAAAGGACGGATTGAAAATGGCAGATGATGGCAGCCCGGTAGACGGCTCGCGCGGCGCAGGTAACAGCGCCATGCTGGAAACAGCGTTCCTGTATGGCGGCTCGGCCCAGTGGCTGGAGCAGATGCAGGCCGCATATGCGAAGAATCCCGCGTCAGTTCCTGAGAGCTGGCGCGAATTCTTTGCAGAATTGGGCGATGATTCGGGCGACGCCGCGCGCAATGCCGGGGGCGCCAGCTGGAAACGGGGCGACTGGCCCCGTCCGGTCAGCGACGAACAGGTCGCCGCTTTCGATGGCAATTGGGCGCTGGTCGAGCCAAAGCTCGAGAAAAAGCTGAAATCTGCCAAGCCGGGCGCCTCTGCCGAGGAAATCGCGCAGAACGTCAAGGATTCGATCCGCGCGATCATGATGATCCGGGCCTACCGCATGCGCGGCCATCTGGCCGCCCAACTGGACCCGCTTTCGCTCGATACGCCTGAGAAACAGCCTGAACTGGACCCGGCCAGCTATGGCTTCGGTGCAGAAGACATGGGCCGCAAGATCTTCATCGATGGCTATCTTGGTCTGGACCATGCGACGGTCAGCGAGATGCTCGACATCCTGCAGCGGACCTATTGTTCGACCATCGGCATTGAGTTCATGCATATTTCCGATCCGGAAGAGAAGGCCTGGCTTCAGGAGCGGATCGAAGGCCCGGACAAGGGCGTTGCGTTCACGGATCAGGGCAAGAAGGCGATTCTCGCCAAGCTGATCGAAGCGGAAACCTTCGAACGCTTCCTGCACAAACGGTATCCAGGCACGAAGCGCTTTGGCCTTGATGGCGGTGAAGCGGCGGTGCCGGCGCTGGAACAGATCATCAAGCGCGGCGGCGCGCTTGGCGTGCGCGAGATCGTTGTCGGCATGCCGCACCGTGGTCGCCTCAACATGTTGGCCGCTGTGATGGGCAAGCCCTACGAGCAGATCTTCCACGAATTCCAGGGCGGTAACACGCAAGGCGCGGGCGAGTTTGGCTCGGGCGATGTGAAATACCATCTCGGGGCGTCGTCTGACCGCGAGTTCGACGGCAATGAAGTTCACCTCTCGATGAACGCCAACCCGTCCCACCTGGAAGCGGTGGATCCGGTTGTGCTGGGCAAGTCGCGCTCCAAGCAGGAAATGCTGCATCGTGAGAGCGGGACGCTGGACCGCTCGACTGTGCTGCCATTGCTGCTGCACGGCGACGCCGCCTTTGCGGGGCAGGGCGTCGTGTCGGAATGTTTCGCATTGTCGGGCCTGTCGGGCTATCGCACAGGTGGGACCATCCACTTCATCGTGAACAACCAGATCGGCTTTACGACAAGCCCTATCTATTCGCGGTCTTCTCCGTACCCGTCGGATGTCGCCCTGATGGTTCAGGCACCGATCTTCCACGTCAATGGGGATGATCCGGAAGCGGTTACCTATGCGGCCAAGATCGCGACCGAGTACCGCCAGAAATTCGGCAAGGACGTTGTCATCGACATGTTCTGCTATCGTCGCTTTGGGCACAATGAGGGCGACGAGCCCATGTTCACCCAACCGGTGATGTACACCAAGATCAAAGGTCATGCCTCGACCCGTGAGATCTATGCGGAACGCCTCGTCAAGGAAGGCATTCTGACGGCTGAGCAGGTCGAACAGCAAGTCGTCGATTTCGAAGCCTATCTCGACCGCGAATTCGAAGCCGGCAAGACATTCGAAGCCAAGAAGGCCGACTGGCTGGACGGCGAGTGGAAAGGTCTCGGCCTGCCCGATGATGACGAGCGCCGTGGCAAGACCGGCGTGGCCAAGAAACGCCTGCAGGCGCTTGGTCAGACCATCACCACAGTGCCCGAGGGCGTTGACATTCACCGCACGCTTGCGCGCGTCATTGACGCACGGGCGACGGCCATCTCGAAAGGGAAGGGGCTCGATTGGGCGACGGCGGAGCATCTGGCTTTCGCGACCCTGCTGGATGAGGGCTTCCCGGTCCGTCTGTCCGGTCAGGATTGCGGTCGCGGGACGTTCTCCCAGCGCCACAGCCACATCATCGACCAGACCAATGGTGATCGCTACACGCCGCTGAACAATATCAGCGACAAGCAGGCCCATTACGAAGTGATCGACTCGCTTCTGTCGGAAGAAGCTGTTGTCGGATACGAGTACGGATATTCGCTGGCCGACCCGAACACGCTGACCATGTGGGAAGCCCAGTTCGGGGACTTCTCGAACGGTGCGCAGGTCTTCTTCGACCAGTTCATTTCGTCGGCTGAGCGCAAATGGCTCCGCATGTCGGGCCTGGTCCTGCTCCTGCCTCATGGCTATGAAGGTCAGGGTCCGGAGCATTCCTCGGCCCGGCTCGAGCGCTTCCTGCAAATGTGCGCGGAAGACAATTGGCAAGTCTGCAATCTGACGACGCCGGCGAACTATTTTCACGCCCTGCGCCGCCAGATCCATCGCGACTTCCGCAAGCCGCTAATCATCATGACGCCGAAATCCCTTCTACGTCACAAGTTGGCAACGTCCAGTCTGGACGATCTGAGCACGAAGTCATCCTTCCACCGCATCTTGTGGGATGATGCCGAGACGCCAGGCCGTGAAGGCAAGGTGAAACTCGTCAAGGACAACAAGGTGCGCCGCGTCGTGCTGTGTTCGGGCAAGGTCTATTATGATCTGTTCGAAGCGCGCGAGGAAAGCGGTGTGGACGATGTCTATCTGCTGCGCGTCGAGCAATTCTATCCGGTGCCACGCAAGTCGCTGATCCATGAGTTGAAGCGCTTCCCGCAGGCCGAGATTGTCTGGTGTCAGGAAGAGCCACGCAACATGGGTGGCTGGACATTCATTCGGGACGAGTTGGAATGGTGTGCGAACCAGGCTGGATCATCCTCTCCGCGTCCGTCCTATGCGGGTCGTCCGCCATCTGCTGCTACGGCAACAGGTTTGCTGTCCAAGCACAAGGCTGAGCAGGATTCCTTGATCTCAACAGCCCTTGGCAAAGACCCTGTAGCTGACAACATCGTCGCCACCTGATTCTGATTTATTACAAACGGACTGATTTCATGACCGATATCACAGTGCCTACTCTCGGCGAGAGCATCACCGAAGCCACAGTTGGCCAATGGCTGAAAGCCAAAGGCGACGCTGTGAAGAAAGATGAAGTGCTTGTCGAACTCGAAACAGACAAAGTGTCTGTCGAGGTTTCCGCCACCGAAGACGGCGTCTTGTCCGAGATTCTCGCCAATGAAGGCGAGACGGTCGAAATCGGCGCGCTGTTGGGCAAGCTTGGTGGTGGGTCCGGCGCATCGGCGAAGTCCGAAACGGCTGCGGCGGCACTGCCGGCACATGGCGGTCCGAAGGATCCGGGCGGCGTTCCGGGCAAGGCCGACAAGGGCGAACTGATGGATGTCGAAGTGCCGACCATGGGCGAAAGCGTCGCCGAAGGCACGCTGTCTACATTCCTCAAAGCACCAGGCGATGCGGTCAAGAAAGACGAGACAATCGCCGAGATCGAAACCGACAAGGTTGCACTGGAAGTACCTTCACCCGCTGACGGCATTGTCGCCGAACTGCTGGTTGGTGAGGGGGACTCGGTTACGCCCGGATCTGTTATTGCGCGCATCAGCGCGGGCGGGTCGGCCGCGGCCGCTGCGCCGGCGGCGTCGAAACCTGCAGCCACCACATCGGCTCCTGCCGCAACGGGCGAGCGCCCTGTCTCTCCATCCGTGCGCCGCATTTCATCAGAAGCCGGCGTGAACCCCGCTGATATTCCAGGCTCAGGCCGTGATGGCCGCGCGACAAAGGCTGACGCGATGAATTATGTGAACAGCACGCCGAAGGCTGCTTCGGCTCCGGCAGAAGCGAAGGCACCGCGCGACATTGGTCCGCGGGAAGAACGCGTCCGCATGACGCGCCTGCGCCAGACGATCGCTCGCCGCCTGAAAGAGGCTCAGGACAATGCGGCCATGCTGACGACATTCAATGATGTCGACATGGGCGCGATCATGGACCTCCGGAAAAAGCATCAGGAAGCTTTCGTTGCCAAGCACGGCATCAAGCTGGGCTTCATGAGCTTCTTCGTGAAGGCGTGCGTCAACGCGCTGAAGGAAGTGCCTGCGGTGAACGCCGAGATCGATGGCACGGACATTATCTACAAGAACTATTATGACATCGGCGTCGCGGTCGGCACCGACAAGGGCCTTGTTGTACCAGTTGTGCGCGACTCAGATGACCTGTCTCTGGCTGGCATTGAGAAGTCTATTGCAGACCTTGGCAAACGCGCCCGCGATGGCTCGCTGACGATTGGCGACATGCAGGGCGGTACGTTCACCATCTCCAATGGCGGGATCTATGGCTCGCTGATGTCGACCCCGATCCTGAACCCCCCACAGTCCGGCGTGCTTGGCATGCACCGGATCGAACAGCGCCCTGTGGCCATCAATGGCGAAGTCAAGATTCGCCCCATGATGTATCTGGCGCTGTCCTATGACCACCGGATCGTGGATGGCAAGGAGGCCGTGACCTTCCTCGTCCGCGTCAAGGAAGCTCTGGAAGACCCAGAGCGGATGCTGCTCGAAGTCTAGGCCTTCGCGGTCAGCCAGCCTCGGATAAGTCCTGCCTGCATGCACTGTGCTGGCAGGGCAAATCCGGCACTCTCCATCATGTGTTCAACCTTTGCCGGTCCGTGGCACGCAAACTGTGAGCCGAACATCTGCTGGTAGTGAGCCCGACCCTCCGGGGTCATGCCCGTACGGGACAACAGGTTCAGCCAAAGCTCCATCAACATCGGGAAGTGGGGCGCGTTCATGTTGGCGCACAAGTCGGCATTGAAGAGCGGTGCGCCGGGGCGCAAGCGATCCGCGATGGAACGGAAGTAAGCGGTCCGCGAGTCTGCCTGGGTCAGGAAGTGCGAGACGAGCAGACTGGTTGCGCCATCAAAGTCGAATGCTTCGACCTCCGAGACATAAGCATTGTGAAACGTGCAGCGCGCCGCGAAGCCTTCAGCCTCCGCATGCCGGCGAGCGACATCCAACATGGCGCTGGAAGGATCAATGAGCGCAAACTGCCATTTGGGAAATCGTGTGGCGAGGTAGCGGACTTCAGCCCCGGTTCCGGCCCCGGCGACAAGAATGCGTGCATTGTCCGGCAGTTTTCCCAAACCGGTTTCCAGTATCAGATGCAGCAGCCCCTTGATGGCCTGCAATTCTTCGAACTGGTTGTCATATGCTGAGGCATGATCCGGGCCGAAGGCTTCAGACAAAGCGAACTTGTCTTGCGACATGGGAAGCTCTCCATACATGTTATTTTATAACATTAACGTTTGACCCATGTGACCGCAACCGGAAAAACGGTCGAGAATGCCTTTGCGGGGTTTTTTGCGAAATTGACGTGCGGGTTCACGAAAAAGGGCAGGTGCGTTTCTGCACCTGCCCATTCGCGTCGTCCCCTTATCGCGGCCTGCCAGGGGGGCGTCTCCCCACCCTCCGCGATGTGCTGTATTTATTACGCGTCACAACACAGGTTATGTACATAAGGGGGGCTGATTGAATGGTTCCCCAATGCCTTGTTATTTCACGTTCATTTGATCCGAGGTAGCAAAAGCGGTACGCTTTGGTGCGCTCCGTGGTCGAAATCGACTTCAATCCCTAGTGTGGGTGAGCGCACACAAACGGAGGCGGTGGGCATGTGCTGGGCTGGCATTTTCCAAGCGAAATTTGTTGGCACGCGCAACCAGGGGCTCCCCCAATGCGTATTTGATTGAGCCTCAACTGGCGCAACACAACTAAAGGGGACTAACTTCAATGGACGAATTCTGGCGAAATACGGTCGATCAGGCGCAGGCCTATGGTCCACAGCTGATCAAGGCCGCCTTGGTCATGATTGCCTTCATCATCGGCGCTTTCATCGTGCGCTGGCTGATTGCGGCAGCCATCGACCGGACAGGTCTGGCCAAGAAAGCCAACGCATCAACGGCCACCAGTGACAGCAAATCGCTTGGCACCAGCCTTGCGCAAGCGGCATTCTGGGTCACGATCCTGATAGGTTTGATGCAAGCGCTCGCGATCGCAGGCGCAACGCAGATTTCGAGCGCGCTACATGGCGTGATCGATCCGATCCTGTCCTATCTGCCAAATGTCATCGGCGCGGCACTGATCTTCGGCATTTTCATCATTATTGCCAATGTCGTGCGTGAGACGCTGAAAGCCGTACTTGTATTCGGTGACGGCATGCCGGAACGCTTCGGCTTGGCGACCGGACGCGTAAACATCTCCGGCATTGTGGCATCCGTGGCATTCGCCGTTCTGGTGATCATCGGCGCTATCATGGCGTTTGATGTGCTGGCCATCGAGGCGATCTCCGCCCCGGCAAATGAGCTGCTGACCGACATTATCGGCATTATCCCGAATGTACTGGCCGCTGGCGTGATCCTCGCAATCTTCGTGCTGATCGGCCGATTTGTTGCCAATCTGGTGCTGAAGACGCTGCCAGGTACAGGCGTGGATTCGGCTGTTTCCGAACTTGGCCTGCTCAAGGGCGCAGATGGCGGGCTGACTGCCAGCACGGTAATTGCCCGGGTTGCGATGTTCCTGATCGTGCTGCTTGGTCTGGTGGCTGCGCTGAACGCGCTGGGAATTGAGTCGCTGACCTATGCGATGAATGTTGTGCTCGATATGGGCGTCCAGATCATCTTTGGCGCGCTGATCATCTTCGCGGGCGTGTTCATTGCCAAGCTTGTGAGCTCGGCCATGGATTCCACTGGGGCAGGGGCAACGGATGTCACTGCACGCGTTATGAAATGGATCATCATCGTGCTTGCCGTGATCCTCGGCATCTCCCGCATGGGCCTCGACCCTACGGGTGGCGTGTTCATTCTGGAAGTGGCCAAATGGATTGTCATCGGCGGTGCCGCAGCCTTTGCCATCGCCTTTGGCTGGGGTGGCCGCGAATGGGCCGCCCGGATCCTCGAATCCTGGCGCAGCACACGCTAGACAGCGCTCAACCCATAAAACAGGGGCCGCTCGAAAGGGCGGCCCTTTTTCATGTCCATGTGGTCTGGAGGCGCTTCGTCGCAGCTGCTTTGTTGCGGTGGCGATTGGGGTCATATATGCGCAAACCTCTCGGCAACAGGGCATATTCCGCATGACCACCTACACTTCCGATCAGCGACGTCACTCATCCGAGACGGCTGAAACCATGTCCGATGTTCGTTATGAGATCGACCGGATTGATCGTCTGCTCGTCGAAATCCTGGCAGAGCGCCAATCCTTCATGGATGCTGCGGCGCGTATCAAGCCGGACCGGTCGAAAGTCCATGACAGCGCGCGGATCGAAGATGTCGTGACAAAGGTTAAGGCTGCTTGCGAAGGCGCGGGCTTGTCGCCGGCCATCGCCGAGCCGGTCTGGCGGACCTTGATTGACCGTTGCATTGCGTATGAGTTCGGCAGCTATGACGCGCGGCGTGGCGGCGACAACGTAAACTCGTAAAGCACCTGGGCGACCTCTTCGAGCGTGTCCCCCAGCGCATCCTTGATATCGCTGATCATGACTGCAGCGGCCGTGACGCTGGGCGGGGTCTCTGACCGGCCGGCTTTTTCGGCTTTTTCACATTTCGACGCCAATAGGATGGCACCAATACCAAGGCTGGCGCCCTTGAGCGTGTGGGCGGCGTCAGCCCATTGGCTCGCCTCGGCGTGCGGATCCAGCATACGTGACCAGATTTCGGCCTGATGCCGGAAAATTTCGATGACTTCCACGGCGAGATCATTGTCGCCTCCGGTCATTGCTTTGAGGTGCTCGCGATCGAGTAAGGCAAAGGTCTCGGTCATGTCAGGCGTCTCCCACAGAATTTGACCGTGACACGAGGCTGCTGCCCAATCGTTAATGATTTTAGCTTTTCAGAGAATCTTTGATCGGGCTGAATTTATCGATTGTCGAAAAGGCAAACTTGAATTATTATTCATCTGTGCCGAGTTTTGACGTGGCACAATTCGTATTTGGCTCTGGGGAATTACGATGTTGGATTTCGTCGTGTTGGTTCGTAATCTGGTTTTGGCAGCTGCTTTGGCGTGGCTGGGACTGGAATTTGCGCCGGAGCAGGATGACAATTCCGAAGCAGCCCGTCAGGACTCTGTGGTTACGGCCCTGCTGGCCCGTTAACGCATTCGGCCTTCCAAACCTAGAAATGCACACATTCTGGTCTCGCGCCGGTCGAATTGTCGCGGTATACTCCGGCTATGACCGAGCCGTCTGCCGCTCGCCCGTCTGGCCGCGATCTGCTTGTCAGGCAAGAGGCGTCTGAAAACTTCGAGCTCGCCCGCAGTGGTGGCAGCTGGATGGTTGTGACCGGTTTTGTCGTTGCAATATTCTGGATATTCGGCGCGGCTGCGATGGCAGTTGGCCTTTGGGGTGTTGATGGCCTGAAGGAATTACAACCATTGGTCTTGGTCGGCGGAGCCATGGCATTGGTCGTCCCGGCGCTGCTGATGATCATGGCGGGCTATATGGGGCGCACCAATCGTCGCTCTTCTGCCTCGAATGCGCTGGTGATGGAAGCCGCCGTTCGCCTGATGGCTCCGGCGCGTGAAGCTGGCACCGAGGGCATCACTTTTGCCGAACAGATGAAACAGGCCGCAGCTGAAGTGGATCGCGCCATGGCGCATGCGCTGTCAGCGATGAAGGCCATGGCGGGAGAGATCGGAGACGAGCGCCTGCGGTTGGAATCGGTGGCTTATGCCAGCGCGGACAATGCCCGCGACCTGACCGAACGGCTTGGCCAGGAAAGACAGGCTCTGGAAGGACTCGCTCGAGACCTGCGCACGCATATGCAATCTCTGAACGAAGCCATCCCGCGACAGGCCCAGATGATGGTGAGTGCCACGCGTGAAGCCAGCGAAGAGGTTTCCCGCGCCGATGAAGCGCTGACGCGCCGTCTGGAAGCCATGCAGGTGGCGGGTCGCACATTGTCTGAGAAACTGATCGAGCTGGATGCGCTCGCAGGTGATGCTGCTACGCGCACCGAAACGCTTACCTTTGCGGTCACACGCGTCGAGGAAAAGCTCGACCAGTCCCGCCGCACGGTAGACGCTGCTGTGCGGGCAGGGGAGATCGCTGCAGCTGCCGCAATGACAACCGGCGACGCCTTGAAAGACGCCGTATCTTCAGCCCTGGATGGTGCTCGCCGGGCGAACAACGAAATCAATACTTCTACGCGCGAGGCCGCCGAAAACGCGGCGCGCGCATTGGCCCGGCTGCGCGAAGCCGGTGAGGAAGCTGCCGCAGCGATCCGCTCGGCGGAGTATGCCGCCAAGGTCGACACGGTCCGGATGGACCACAAGACACGTGAAGCTGCGTCTCTGGCATTGGCGAGGGATGATCTTGCGAAACCGGTCGTGCCTGAGCGCGCGCCTGAGCCGGAGCCAAAACCCAGCATCATTCCCGCTTCCGCACACCAGTCCGACGAGCTCCACGACGATGACGGTCTACATGATGACGAAGCGTTCGAGCCAATGCCTGTCCGCAATGGCAATGGGCATACGAATGGTTTCCATCTTGAGGACCGCAACGGCCGCACGCCAGAAATGCCTGAGACCCCCGTCGCGCCAAAACCCAAGCCTGCGCCACGTGCCAGCATGGATGACGAACTGTTCGATGCGGCGGCCGACGCCTTGGCCAGCGCTGCGCTGACGGACAAGCCGGACACATCGGCGCAGGACGACACCTGGGATCTGAGCCGCGCCCTCGAAGAGAAGACACCTGAACCGGTGACGCAGCCCCTCCGCCGCCGCCATGATGACACACCCGCCGTTACCGAAAGCCCATTCGATGAAACGCCGCGCCGGCGCGCAACAGACTTGGTCCCTGACGAATCTGATATTCTGGAGCCCGAGCCAGTAGACGAGCCGATGCCGCTCGTACCTGTGCGGCCGTCCTCGCCGTCATCGGGTGCGGAAATGGGCTGGCGCGACATCATTTCGGATATGAGCCGCGAGGACAAACCCCTGCGCGACCGTGAAGATGTCGCCGACGAACTGATCGACCGGCTGCAGACGTCCGGTATCGTCCTGCCCGAGGCAATCCGCCCGAAAGCCAAACGCAAGATTGCCGAAGCCGCCCGGCGCGGCGACAAGGAGCGCAAGTCTGCAATCCTGTCCCAGGCGGGTCGCCAGGTGGAGCGCGTCACACAACGCCTGCGCAATGACCGCGACCTGATGGATCTGGCGCGGGACTTCCTCGATATGGAAGCTGACGACGCGTTGCACGCGCTGGAGCAAACGCAGAAGACTGGCCGCAATGCCAGCGCCCGGCTTGCCGCTTATCTGCTGCTTGATGCGGCACTCTGATCAGCCGCCAAGCAATACAATCCCAATCACACCCGAAGCCACGAGCAGGATACCTGCCAGTTCGCGCGCCGTGATGCGCTCGCGAAAGACCACATGTGATGCAATCAGGGTAAACAGGATTTCGACCTGACCGACAGCCTTTACGCTGGCAGCGTCCTTGAGCGTGAACGCCATGACCCATGCCATTGATCCGAGGAAGCCGATCAGGCCAACCCATCCGGCTTGTCGCCATGCCCCGAACAGCTTGGCGACCTGGCCGGGCTCGCGCAGTCCGAGCCAGCCGAGCAACATGACCGACTGGATTATCGTGACGAAGGCGAGCGTGGTTGTGGTGCTGAGCAGCAGGCCGACCTCGCCAAGCGACAAGGATGCGCCGCGAAGCGACACGGACGATACGGCGAAACAGGCTCCCGACAACAGCCCGATCCAGAGCGAACCGTCCGGCGTCCATTTGTGCCCGTCAGCTTTGGAAAGCGAGATCAGGATGATCCCCAAAATGCTGGCAATGATCGCCAGAAGGGCGGGCAAGGTGAGCGTATCGCCGAGCAGGATAATGCCGACGAGCGCAGCCTGAACAGGTTCGGTCTTGGTAAAGGCCGTGGCAGCCGCGAAATTGGCCCTGGAGAACAGATGGATCAGCAGTCCGGTCGCGAGCACCTGACTGATTCCGCCTACAATCGCATAAGCAAAGAAGGCAGCGGGCGGCGCGGGCAGGGGCGTGCCCCGCCCGATGGTCAACACCGCCAGCAGGCCGACTGCCAGCGGCGCTGCATAGACGAAACGTGAGGCCGTCGCGCCCCATGTGTTCAGCGTCTGCTTCAGCTGTTTCTGAAGCGCTGAGCGACCATTCTGGCAGAATGCAGCCGCCAGCGTCATGGGAATCCAGAGATCCATGCAGCAATACTCTTTGAGAGGAGACGGGGCTTACTAGGCGGCCTGCGACCGCTTCGCTTTGCGCGCTTCCAACTTATTCACGGCGTGGAGGTAGGCTTTTGCACTCGCGACAAGCGTGTCCGGATCCGAGGAACGACCGGTCGACATGATGCCGTCGCTGTTGAGACGAACAGACACGGTCGCCTGGGCATCGGTGCCGCCAGTGACGGCGTGGACCTGATAAAGCTCCAGCTTGCCTTCATGCGGCACGATCTCGCGAATGGCGTTGAACACCGCATCCACGGGGCCATTACCGCGGGCGATGGCGAATTTCTCTTCGCCGTCCACAACGAGATCAATCTCGGCCGTTTGAGGGGCGTCTGTTCCTGCAACCACACGCAACCGCTTGAACGCGATCCGTTCGCCTTCTGCAGCCAACTGGTCATCGACCAGTGCGATAATGTCATCATCGAAGACGTGCTTCTTGCGGTCGGCAAGGGCCTTGAAGCGCTTGAACGCATCATTCAATGGATCGCCTTCCATCGTGTATCCGAGCGCTTCCAGCTTGTCGCGGAAGGCGTGACGACCGGAATGCTTGCCCATGACCAGTGATGTCTTGGCAACGCCGACATCTTCGGGCCGCATGATTTCATAGGTCTCGGCATTCTTCAGCATGCCGTCCTGATGGATGCCGCTTTCATGCGCGAAGGCGTTCTTGCCCACGATTGCCTTGTTGTACTGGACCGGGAAGCCGGTGATGCGGCTGACCATGGCAGAGGCACGGGAAAGATAGGCGGGCTTGATGTCAGTCTCGAAGGGCAGCGTATCGCTGCGCACTTTCATGGCCATGACAATCTCTTCCAGCGCGGCATTGCCGGCACGTTCGCCGAGACCGTTGATGGCGCATTCCACCTGACGCGCGCCATTGGCGACGGCATTGATGGAGTTCGCGACAGCCAAGCCAAGGTCATTGTGACAGTGGGCCGACCAGATGACCTTGTCAGAGTTCGGGATTGTCTCGATCACACGGCGGAACAGGGCGCCATACTCATCCGGATGTGAGTATCCGACCGTGTCAGGCAGGTTGATTGTGGTTGCGCCGCTGGCAATGGCCACGTCGATACATTTGCACAGGAAGTCGAAATCGGTGCGCGTGGCGTCTTCGGCGCTCCATTCAACATCGTCAGTATGGTTGCGGGCCTGGGCGACCGAGCGGCCTACCGCTTCGAGCACGGCATTCGGCCCCATTTTCAGCTTGTGCTTCATATGGACCGGGCTGGTCGAGATGAAGGTGTGAATGCGTGGGCGGGCCGATTTCTTCACGGCTTCGGCGCAGCGCTCGATATCGTTCGGCGTCGAGCGGGCAAGGCCGCAGATGATGGCTGACTTCGACTGTTCGGCAATAGCGCTGACGGCGGCAAAGTCGCCTTCGGAGGCGGCAGGAAAACCGGCTTCGATCACATCAACGCCCATCGTCTCCATCAACTCGGCGAGTTCGAGCTTTTCATTATGGGTCATGGACGCGCCGGGTGATTGCTCACCGTCGCGCAGGGTCGTGTCGAAAATACGGATATGAGGATTGGATGACGTGGACATTTTGGAGCTACCGGGTCTGGGAATGGGAAACAAGGCTGGTGATCACCCCTGACCGCGCGGCTGCCCTGGCTGACCTAGGCAGACATCACCGGCCAGGGGCCGGTAAGCAGTAGCTGAAGAGGCATTTTATTCCACATGGGGTGTTACATCGGCCTATGGGGCGGCGGTGTCAACCTCGTTTTGCGGGATCAGGGCAACAGATTGCCCGGTTTTGCGCATTCGGGCACGGGCATAGGCGGCGATGGCAATATAAACGCCGACGGCGGCAGCGGCCGCTGCAATAGCAACCAGTGGATTCCCCGTGAAGGCAGCAAACAGGCTTTGACCGGCGAAGGCGATCAGGGCGATCTTGGGAATGATCCCCACCCCCATGCCGGCCCAGTAATGGAGAAATTTCGCATGACTCACGCCGAAAGCCATATTGACCAGCAGGGCAGGGCCCGCAGGCACATTGCGTACGATCGCGCTCGTCATCATGGCATTGCGACCAACGAACGTGGATAGCTTGTTGGCGGTTTCACCCGCATACCGGCGAAACGCTTTTTCGCCTGCAAGGCGCCCAGCATAGAAGGTGGCGGCGCCTGCCACCATGTTTGCGATCCAACCAAACATCGCGCCGAGCCAGGGGCCAAACATGGCAATCGCGATGGCCAGCAATGCAAATTGGGGAATGCCGAGAAAGGCGCCGACCACAAATAGCAGGATCAAAGCTGGCAGGGCCCACGGGCTGGAGGCGATATCCTGCATGAGGGCCTGCAAGGTGGCGATATCCAGCAGATTGGTCGTCTTGCCGATTGCGAACAGCAAGATGATTACAGCCAGCGCGATACCGCCAATGATGGCGCCGCGACGGGCATTGGCATCCAGGACTTTCTTCGGGGCGGGCCGAGTATCCATGACAGGGGGCTTTCAAGCTCGAGCCGATTTACGTCAATCCGCCGCCTGCCGCAAAGTTAATTTCAGCAGTGGTTGATCCCGTTGGTCCCCCCGGATACGAACTCCGCCGAACTCTAGTGTCGCTTAAAAGGATTCCGCGCATGACAGACCTCTCCCCTCGCCATGACTGGACCCGAGACGATATCGCGAATCTCTACGCCTTGCCGTTGGACACGCTGATGGCGCACGCATTGACGGTGAAGCAGGCCAACTGGCCGGATGGGAAAGTTCAGAAGTCTCAACTGCTATCGATCAAGACGGGCGGCTGTGCTGAGGATTGCGGCTATTGCAGCCAGTCAGCCCATTTCGACACCGGGCTCGATGCCTCGAAATTGATGCCGCTGGATGAGGTGGTCACCGCCGCGCGCAGAGCCAAGGAAAATGGCGCGGACCGGTTCTGCATGGGCGCGGCCTGGCGCAGCCTGAAGGATCGCGATGTCCCCAAAGTTGCCGCCATGATCGAAGCCGTGAAGGCCGAAGGCCTGGAAACCTGCGTCACGCTGGGCATGCTGGATGACGGCCAAGCCGAAGCGCTGAAATCGGCCGGGCTCGATTACTACAATCACAACCTGGACACTTCACCGGAATATTACGGCAAGGTCGTCTCCACTCGCACCTATGATGATCGGCTTGAAACGCTGGGGCGTGCGCGAACGGCTGGCCTGAAGCTCTGTTGTGGCGGCATTCTGGGAATGGGTGAAAGCCGAGAGGACCGGATTGGCCTGATCCATGAATTATCCAAACTGACGCCGCACCCGGAAAGCGTTCCGGTGAACATGCTGGTGCCGATTGAAGGTACGCCGCTCGGCCACAGTCCGGCCATTTCGGTCATCGAGATGGCGCGGGCCATTGCCGTCTGCCGGGTCGTGTTCCCACAAAGCTGGGTACGTCTGTCCGCGGGCCGCGAAGGCATGACGGAAGAGGGGCAGGCACTCTGCCTGCTGGCGGGTGCGAACTCGATTTTTGTCGGCGACCGCCTTCTGACAACTGACAATCCGGAAATCGACGAGGATGATGCGATGATGGGTCAGATGGGCCTGGAGGCCGCCGGCCGGGCAGAAATGGAAGCCCCGGCACGGCGGACCACGCTGATCGGCAGCTGATCCCTATCGGGTCTGCCCACCGTCGACAGGCACGATGGCACCGGTGATGAAGCTGGCCACCGGGCTGAGCAGGAAGGCTGCCGCTGAGCCGATCTCTTCAGGCTTGCCGAAGCGCTGGAGCGGGACTTCGCGCTTGATCCAGCGGTTCCAGGCGTCTCCACGCTCACCATTGATGCGTTCTTCCCATTCTCCATCCGGGAAGATGATGTTTCCAGGGGCGATGGCGTTGATGCGCACATTGTTGCGGCCGGATACCCGGGCGAGTTCCTTGGTCAGATGGTTCATCGCGGCTTTTGACGTGCCATAGGTCAGCGGCGTGCCGAGGCCGGTAAGGCCTGCAATCGAAGAGATCATCAGGATGGCGCCTTCACCACGCGGGTCCATGCGTCGCAAGGCCGACCGGGCTAGGAAGAAGGCGGAATCGAGGTTTTGCGAAATGCCGGCATCCCAGGTGGCATCGTCGACTTCAAATCCGGGCGGGCAAGGGTGCAGGCCGACATTGGCGACCGCGCCCCAAAGCTCGCCGAGTTCGTTCTCGATCGTGTCTATCATCGTCTCGACCGTGCGGGAATCGCGCAAGTCTCCGGCGCGGGCCCAGACATTCTCCTCGCCATACTGGGCGGCGAGCCGCGCACGTTCCTGTTCCAGCTTCTCTTCCCCACGAGCGGCGAGGGCGACTTTCGCGCCTTCTGCGAGGCAGGCCTCTACGATGCCAAGGCCAATGCCCCGGCTGGCGCCTGCAACGAAGATGGTTTTTCCCTTTAGGCCCAGATCCATGTGCGTTTCTCCCTTTTGGTTATGCCCAGCAGACTAGACGCCGCGTCGACAAAAGAAATCCCCGCCCTCAGGGAAGGCGGGGAAGGATGAGGTGCGTATCTCAGGATCAGGCCGCCTTGCGATAGCGTTCATTGACGCTTTCATCGAGACGTGGGGACCGGCCGGTAGCGATTTTGACAAGGCGTTCCAGGGCCGGGAAGAACCGGGCGCGTTCCAGGACCGGATTGGTGTAGTTGGTAATGACGCAATAATGGGTGTCCTTGCCCATGCGGTGATGGGCGGCGTGATGCTGGAAGGACTGGGCGAAGCCGGT
The DNA here is from genome assembly GCF_002388935.1 of Hyphomonas sp. UBA4494. Lineage (NCBI taxonomy): Bacteria > Pseudomonadati > Pseudomonadota > Alphaproteobacteria > Hyphomonadales > Hyphomonadaceae > Hyphomonas > Hyphomonas sp. UBA4494. Next base: position 3,789 of record NZ_DGNK01000032.1, on the reverse strand, counting down.
TTTCTGCAGGGCGTTGATCAAACGGCCATTCTCCTTCGGGCTGCGATGGGCAGCGCGATGGAACTCATTGGCGAAGACGCCGAACAGGACAGCCGAACCGGTGAACAGGTTCAGCGTGCCCGTGGCCCAGAAGCCGGCGAGGAACAAGGCGCCAAACACGAAGACTTCCTTGTTGCGCGACAGGAATGAGCCAGCCAGAAATGCACGCGGTTTGAAATGGTGTTCCTGATTGGCGCGGATCGTATGGCCCAGCACAGGCCATTTCGGATTTCCGTACCGGTCTTCAAACCAGTGGATGAGGCCTGAAATGAAATCGGCCAGAAACAAGCCTCCGAAAACGGACGCGGCGGATTTAAGGGCAGTCGCGACAATCGTGACCGGCATGGGGTCATCTCCTTCTTGCTGTCGAACACTCTTGTGAGGTTAGTATGTGATCATTTGCTCGCAAAAGAGGGCGAAATTGTGGCAAGTGAGAGATCAATCACTCGATTCCTGTGCGGGTCTGAGAGCAGCAGGAGAGGGATCTATTCGTCGCGCAGGGGTTTGCGCGTGATCACATAGACAGCACCGACGGCGATGAGGCCGAAGCCTGAGCCCAGTACCCACGGCTTATGATAAGCAAACGCGGTGACAATCAATGCGGCCAGGCCCATACTGCAAACAGCGGCGATTTTCGCTTCACGCGCCATGGCGCCCGTTTCGAGGAAGGTCTTGATTGCCGGGCCGACGCCCGGCTGACGATAGATCCAATCCGCCCAGCTGGGATTGGATTTGGCAAAGGCCAAAGCGGCGACAATCCAGAAAATGGTGGTGGGCCACACCGGTAAGGCAAGGCCTATCGCGCCGAGCGCGAATGCCACAACTCCGACTGCTCGCCAGATCCACATGAGAAACCCATTCCGCGCTGTGGGGTGGCTGGCAACCCCCCAAAGCAGGCCACCTCAGCTGAATGCGGCTGAAATTTGCAAGAATTTCTTTGATTTGACCCATTCACGCCCTGTTCGCGCCGTGGCGAAGATGTGTAAGAGTTGTAAGAAAGCTCAAAGGAGAGGGTTTCCATGTCGCACTTCATATCGGGCACGCGGGGAATTGGTCGGACACTGGTCACAGCCATGATGATCGCCGTGCTCGCGGCGTGTGGAGGCAACAAGGAAGACCGACAATCTGATACTGCCAGTGATGAAGGCACGATTGTCACGCGCTCCGCCGCTGACAATGTGGCTGCTCGCCAGCGCGAACGCCGTCGTCAGGCCGCGATTGACGAGGTTGAGCAGGATTTCTCCTATTTCCGCTACCGTATCGATACCGCCACCGAACAGCCGCTGGCGTGTTTCGTCTTTTCTGCGCCGCTTGATCCGGAAGCGGATTACTCGCCGTATCTCGAATTCCGTCCCGCTTTCCGACCTGCCCTCAGTGTTGAGGGACGCGAGCTGTGTGTTGGCGGTCTGACTTTTGGGTCGGAACGGTCTGCAACACTGCTTTCCGGCCTGCCTTCGGCTGATGGCCGCACATTGAAGAATGAGGAAGTTGTTCCGATCGATTTCGCCGACCGGCCACCTTATGTCGGCTTCAAGGGAGCAGGCGTGATCCTACCGCGCGAAGATGCAGATGGCCTTCCGATTGAAACGGTGAATGTCGACGAAGTTGAAGTAACCGTGTCGCGCGTCAATGATCGCGCGCTGGCCTTCAAGTCCATTACTGAAGGCCAAACCAATGCCCAGGGCCGCTATGCCTATACATGGGGTGAAGACAATCCTGAGGATGTTCAGGAAATTCTCTTCAAGGGACGGATGGACGTGGCCAGCGAGCAGAATGCGCCCGTAGTGTCGGTCTTCCCCTTGCAGGACGTCGTCGGCCCGCTGGAGCCGGGCGCGTATTATGTTTCGGTCAAGGACGCCGCAGACCTGGATAGCGCCGAGCAGCCGCCAGCCTCTTCCAGCCGGTGGATCATGATGACCGATCTGGCCATCACCGCCTATGAAGGTGGCAATGGGCTCGATGTCACACTGCGCTCACTGCAGGACGGTCGCCCAGTGCCCGATACAACCGTGCAGCTGGTCGCGCGCAACAATGACATTCTTGCCGAAGGCCGCACAAATGAAGTTGGCCGGGTGGCCTTTGATGCGCCGATCACGAATGGCCAGGGCAATATGGAGCCCAAATTGATCATGGCCTACAGCGCCAAGGGCGAACTCGCTGTGCTGGACCTGACCCGCGCGCCGGTGGACCTCTCAGAATATGCCGTAGGTGGCCGCCGGATCTCCGGGGACATCGATGCCTTCATGTATACAGAGCGTGGCATCTACCGCCCCGGCGAAACGGTACAATTGACCGCGCTGCTGCGTGATCATACCGGCAAGGCTATTGAAGACCGTGCCGGCAATATCGTCATCTATCGTCCGAATGGGCTGGTGGCCGGGAAGATACGTTTCGATGATCCTGAAGCGTCTGCAGTTGTTGAGGGCTATGAACTTACCAAGGGTGCATCTCGTGGCCAGTGGCGTGCGACGGTGGAAGTGGACGGTGTGTCGGGCGCATCCGGATCAGTCAACTTCGCAGTCGAGGATTTTGTGCCACAGCGCATTGCCGTTGACCTCGACACTGACAAGGACACGCCCGTCTTGTTGGGTGAGAGCCGCGGCGTCGAAGTTGCCTCGCGTTTCCTTTATGGCGCACCAGGTGCTGGCCTGACGGTGAAATCCGAAGCCCGCATTGAAGCGGCGCCGACCCCATTCCCGCAATACAAGGGATTCAAGTTCGGCAAGCATGATGAGAGTTTTCGTGAACGCATCCTTGAAATGGATAATACGACTACGGACGGAGCCGGGATCGCGACGGTCACGCTCGCGCCGGGAAATGCCGGCAGCAATGCTGGGCGGCCACTGCGCATCAATGCTGTGGTTAGCGTACTTGAACCCGGCGGACGCGCGGTCACAGAAAGCGTGCGCATCCCGTATCGTCCGGAACGCCTTTATGTCGGTCTGAAACCCGGTTTCGAGTATTCGGTCGAAGAAGGCCAAGATGCGGCCTACGAAGTCGTGGCCATGAATGAGAGGGGCCAGGCGATCGCGCAGCGGCTCAACTGGAAACTGCTTGCCATCGACTACCATTACGACTGGTACCGGGACGGTGATCAATGGCGTTGGCGCCGGTCTCGCACGGTGACCAAGGTCAATGAAGGCATCGTGACGACGCCGGAAGGCGGCAGCACCGAGATCCGCGTTTCCGGTCTGGATTGGGGCAGCCATGAACTGGTTGTCGAAGGCAGCGACGCGAATGCGTCCGCCGCGTCCAGTGACGATTTCTATGTCGGCTGGGGCGGAGGTGTCTCAGAGGATGGTGCCGAAGCGCCAGACCGTGTCCGCATCATCGGACCTGAGAAAGCCCCCTCTGCAGGTCAGAGCGCCGATATCACCATTGTGCCGCCTTATGAGGGCCAGGCGCAGATCGTTGTGGCTACCGATCGCATTCTGTCGGTCCAGAATTTGTCCGTTAGTGCACAGGGCACCAATGTGACCCTGCCGGTAACCGATGAATGGGGAGAGGGCGCCTATGTGATGGTCTCGGTCTATACCGAGCGCGATCCGATTCTGCGGGCAAAGCCGCGCCGTGCGGTTGGTGTGACACATGTGCCCGTCGATATGGGTTCGCGGACGTTCGAGTTGACGCTCAATGCGCCCGATATTGCCCGACCTGTTGGGGAGCAGGTGATTGAGGTCGAGTTTGATGGCGGCCCACGTGAGCCGGTCTTCCTGACACTGGCCGCTGTCGATGAAGGCATCTTGCGCC
>NZ_DGNK01000038.1:4148-83098 GCF_002388935.1 Hyphomonas sp. UBA4494 | reverse complement strand
GGGGTCATGGTGTCTGGTCCTTGGGTGCCCGCTTATGCCTCATCAACGGGCCTTGAGCGAACATTATTAGCGGCGCGCACGTTCCGGCTTTTGCGGAGTGTGCAGCGCAGATAGGATGCGGGTCGAATGACGGTAACATCTTCCCTGTATATGCGAGTCGCCACGCTGGACGACATTCCGGCGATTGAGGCGCTGATGGCGGAGTCCATGGCGCGACTCCTGCCACACTTCCTTGATTCAAAACAGGTCGAGCGCTCCAGCGATAGCATGGGTGTCGATACGCTGCTTGTCGCGGATGGCACCTATTTTCTCGTCTTCGAGGGCGACGCGCTGGCCGGATGCGGGGGCTGGTCGCGGCGGCGCACGCTTTATGGCGGCAACACGACCGCCGGCCGGGACGATTCCCCGGCGGACCCCAAGGCCGAGCCGGCCAAGATTCGCGCCATGTATACCCATCCGGATTTCGTCCGGCGCGGCATTGGCCGCATGTTGCTCGACGCCAGCGAAGCTGCCGCGCGGGCCGAAGGGTTCTCGGCAATGGAGATGGGCTCCACCGCGCCCGGTGTACCGCTTTATGAAGCGTGCGGTTACAGGCTGGTCGAAGACCTCTCCAGGCCCAGTGAGGATGGCACCATCGTGCCGATCCTGCGCATGCGGAAAGAACTGACCTAAGTCTCGATCGCGAACAGATCTTCCTGATCGCCGCCGTCCACGTCGATGACATGCCATGGCAGGCCGCGTTTGGCGACGTCTTCAAGGAAGGGCTTGGCCGGGAACTGCTCGACATTGAATACGCCGTGGCCGGACCATTCCCCGCGGAAGAACATTGCCGCGCCTGAAACGGGCGGCACGCCGGTCGTATAGGAGACGGCCTGCGCGGAGACTTCTTCATTGGTCTTGGCATGATCGGACACGTTGTAGATCATCTTCGCCTGAGGCTGGCCGTCCTTCGTGCCGCGCACGATCACGCCGATACTGGTCTTGCCGGTGTAGCCTTCTGCCAGGGATGACGGGACGGGCAGCAGGTCTTTCAGGAACTCCATCGGGATGATGTCCATGCCTTTGTGCTTGATCGGTTCAAGGCCAATCAGGCCGATCGACTTGAACACTTCGAGGTGCTTGATATAGGCCTCGCCAAAGGTCATCCAGAAGCGGATCTGTTTCAGGCCCTTGATGTGCTTGACGAGGCTTTCCTCTTCCTCGTGATAGATCAGGTAGGAGGCTTTCGGGCCGACTTCCGGGTAGTCGATCATCGTCTTGATCGACAGGGCAGGAATTTCCACCCACTCGCCGTCTTTCCAGTATTTGCCATCCTGGGTCACTTCACGGAGATTGATTTCCGGATTGAAGTTCGTGGCGAAGGTCTTGCCATGATCGCCGGCATTGCAGTCGACAATGTCGATATATTCGATCTCGTCGAACAGGAATTCCTGCGCATAGGCGCAATAGATATTCGTCACGCCCGGATCGAAGCCGCAGCCGAGAATGGCCGTGATGCCCTTGTCCTTGAACTTGTCCTGATAGGCCCACTGCCAGGAATATTCGAACTTCGCGACATCGCGCGGCTCGTAGTTCGCCGTGTCCATATAATTGCAGCCCGTTTCCAGGCAGGCATCCATGATCGGCAGGTCCTGATAAGGCAGGGCCATGTTGATCAGCAGATCCGGCTTCACCTTGTTGATGAGCGCGACGACCTCCGCAACATTGTCGGCGTCGACCTGGCTGATCTCGATCGGTGTCTGGCACAGCTTGGCGACCTTCTCGCAGCTTTCCAGTCGGCGCGAGGCAAGGTGGATATGCTTGAACGTGTCGCGGTCCATGGCGCATTTCTGCGCGACGACGGATCCGGCGGCACCGGCACCGATGATGAGAACATTGTCCATGAGTGATGAAGCTCCCTGGCTGGATGGGCACTGATGTGCCCGTGACATAGGGCAATCACGTCATCTTCGCCAGTATCGATCTGCGGGGGAGTTTCGGAAAGGAATTGCCGCAACGCAGGTGAGCGTATGGGAGGAAACGAGGTGGGCAAAACCTCGCCCTGCGTTGCGGCAAAGGGGTATCAGGCAGCGCGCCGGGGCGTATCCAGACGGGATATTTCTTCGCTCAACCATGTGTAGTGCTGCTCCACACGATTGATCATCGTATCGGTAGTGTCCGGGCGGCAAGTCAGCTCGTTTCGCCAGGCTTCCAGAACCGTCATCTGGCTCTTCAGCCAGCAAAGCATAGCGGTATCATCAATTGGCAGACACATGGGGCGCTCCTGTTGATTTGCGACTCGTTCTCAACTTATGTATTTCATGCCTGTCGGATGTTTGCAAGTCATTCTCAATTAGAATTTATTCATCTTGTCCGAAAGCTGGTGCAATCGCCCGGCCTGACTGGAATAATTGTCTGAAACAGGCTATCTGCCCCGCTTTCCCGCCCGCCTCAGGAGTATCTCCGGATGACAAGCTCAACCGCCCCGCGCCATTTCATCGACCTCTGGCATCTGGAGTCCGCCGAACTGCGCGAGATCCTGGATATGGCTCATGTGATGAAGAAAGCACGTGCGGGTTGGCCAAAGGGACGGGTGGACACGGGGGCCCCGCTGGAAGGCCATACGCTGGCAATGGTCTTCGAGAAATCCTCAACCCGGACGCGCTTTTCCTTCGACATGGCGATGCGCCAGCTGGGCGGCTCGTCGATCACCGCGACATCAAATGACATGCAGCTGGGACGGGGTGAAACGGTGGAAGACACTGCGCGCGTCCTGTCGCGCTTCGTCGATGCGGTGATGATCCGCGCCAATGATCATTCCGATGTCGAGACCTTTGCCGAGCATGCCACCGTGCCGGTCATCAACGGCCTGACAGATCGTTCACATCCCTGCCAGATCATGGCGGACCTCCAGACACTGGAAGAGCATGGCCTCACACTTGAAGGTGCGCGGCTGGCCTGGGTTGGCGATGGCAACAATGTTTGCGCCAGCCTGATCCATGCCGCGCCGAAGTTTGGCTATTCTCTCGCCATTGGCACGCCTGCGCGCTTCGCGCCGGATGATGAGGATATTGAAATCGCCCGCGACCTGCAGGGCCGGATCGACCTCTATGAAACTGCGGAAGAAGCCGTGGCCGGCGCCGACGTCGTGATTGCCGACACATTTGTCTCCATGGGCGATGCAGACGCTGAACGCCGCCTTGAAATTCTTGAGCCATATGCGGTGACCGAAGAATTGATGGAGATGGCCGCTGGCGGTGCGAAATTCCTGCATTGTCTGCCAGCGCATCGGGGCGAAGAGGTCGACGCCGAAGTCATTGACGGGCCACAGAGCCTTGTCTTTGACGAGGCCGAGAACCGCATGCACGCCCAGAAGGCCATCCTGCGCTGGTGCCTCGATAAATAGGCGTCAGCGCTCCTGCACTTCCTCAAGACCCATGGCGACCGGAATGGCGAGCGCGCTCATAACGGCGAGCAAGCCGAGGACCGCTGCTTCTCCTGCCATGTGCGCAACGATGCTGAACCCGCCACCAAGAATGAGCAGCGTGCCGATGATCGTGTTGGAAAGGGCGGTATAGGCCGCACGGTTGTCCTGGCTCGCCATATCCACCAGATGCGTGGAACGACCAAGGCGCACGCCCTGATAGGCTATCATCAAAACGAACAGAACAAGCGGGAGTGCCCAGACATCCTGCAGTCGCCCCGCCGCATTCAGGCCGAGTGTCGTCAACAGGGCAAGCGTTGCTGCGGCCGCTGTCAGGATCAGCACTTTCCGGCTCGACCGGTCGGCAAGCCGGCCCCAGACATAGGAGCTGAGCAGGCCTGCGCCCGCAGATGCAATAACGAGCAAGCCGAGTCCCCCAAGCATTTGGTCAGCTTCTTTGTTCCTTGCGCCCATCGCGACCATGAAGGGCGGAGCAAGTGCAGTTGAGATCAACAGGCCACGGGCCAGGATGAAACGGCGCAACTGCTGGTCTTCAGCGAGCAGCTTGAAGTTGTCCCGGAAGGATTCGATGGGGTTGCCTCCGCCTTCGGTCGATCCCGGTTCTTCTTCCAATGTCATGAAAAGCGCTGCGCCCGTCATCCAGAGCCCACCCGCGAGCAACAGCCCGCCAATCACGAGGCTCATCCGGTCGACCCAACCGACGGCCAGGAGCGCGCCATAGATCAGGACCGCTGCAGCGCCGACCGTGCTGGCCGCGCCGGTTGCTGTTCCGCGTCGGGATTTGGAGACCGTCTTGCCCAGAACGTCCTTGTAGGTGACCGAGCAGACCGACCGCGCGAGCGCGAGAACCGCCAGCGCGCCAAGGATGGCATAACCCGACGTCTTACCCTCCAGGAAAAACGCTGCGAGCCCCATACTGGCCGCTGACAATCCCTGGACTGCCGAGCCGACTGACCAGGCCCACTTGCGCTGGGGCAGGCGGCGCAGCGCGGCGGCCGTGAACAATTGCGGCAACAGCGCTCCCGCCTCGCGTATGGGGACAAGCAGGCCGATCATCCAGCCCGGTGCGCCCAGCGTGGTCATCAACCAGCTCAATACAAGCTTGGGGTCGATCAGCCCATCCGAGATCTTGCTGGTCGACAGGCTGGCAACATGGGTGAAGAAATTGCCGGCCTCTTCGCGACAGGCGCTGTCGGGAATGTCTCTGCACACCCGGCCATCATCGCCTGAGGTGAGCATTTCGAACACTTGCTGCTGGGTAGTTTCAGACATGACGGCCAAACTAGCGCTCACGACGAGTACGGCAATCTTCACGTTAGGGTGTGCTGCTGCAATAGCGCTGGAAGCGCCGCCGGATCGCGCTAAACGTAGTTGAATGGCCGATAGTGATTATACCCCGACGAAATTTTCTGACCCGGACGTGACCGCGAAGGGCGAGACCCGCGCCAGCGTCGGATGGACGGGCTTGAAGACGCTCTGGTTGAACACCGGAACGCTGTGCAACATTGAATGCACCAATTGCTACATTCAAAGTTCACCCCGCAATGACCGACTGGTTTATCTCAGCCGATCTGATGTGCGGCAGTTCCTCAACGAGATCGACCAGCCCATCGAGATCGGCATTACGGGCGGCGAGCCCTTCATGTGCCCGGATATTCTCCACATCATGGAAGACGTTTTGTCGGATGGGCACAGCCTGCTCCTGCTGACCAATGCCATGCGCCCGATGATGCGGCCGCGCATCCAGCAGGGTCTGGACCGGCTGGCGGCGCACTATGGCGAACGGATGGTGCTGCGTGTCTCGCTGGATTCCCATGATCCGGCCATTCATGATGCTGAACGCGGAGAAGGGGCCTTTGAAGAGGCCTGCAAGGGCCTGAAATGGTTGGGGGAACGCACCGTACAGGTGGCCATTGCCGGACGTCAGGCCCTCAATGAGGATGATGCCGAGGCCCGCGCAGCTTATGGCGCGCTTGCTGGCGCACTGGGTCTGTCGATAGATCCCACCAATACAAAGCAACTCGTCCTGTTCCCTGAAATGATCGCCCGGGACGACCCCCCAGAAATCACCACGGATTGCTGGGGCATTCTGAACAAGTCCCCTGACGACATCATGTGCGCCAACCAGCGCATGGTGATCCGCCGCAAGGGTGCCGGCAGGGCGACCGTGACAGCCTGCACGCTATTGGTGGACGATCCTGCGTTCGAGCTTGGCGACACGCTGTCGGATGCGACGGCAGATCCGGTCAAGCTGAACCATCCCTGGTGCGCCAGTTTCTGCGTGCTGGGCGGCGGCAGTTGTTCGGCCTGACTTCTGCGCCTTTACGGATACGTGCTTGGCTCGTGCTCTTGTTCGAAGATGGCCAGATAGGTGATAGAGGGTGCTCCAAAACCAGCGCAGCCAGGCTGGGACACTTCCATCACACTGTGGAATTTATAGCCCTTCTCGTGCGCCGCGTTGAGCTTGTCCTCAAGCGCTTTCACGGCCTTGTCTGAAAACTCTTTGCCGATGGGTTGGATGCGATATTTCATTCAGGAAACTCCAGGTCTGAAAGGTCGGTGCCGCCTTGGTCGGGCTTGCATTTGTGAAGGCGCCTCAGGGTTAGGTGAAGGGCGGTGAAAAAGGGCTTCGTGCGAAACGCCAGCTCGCTGTACCGGGAACAACTCGGCTCAAACACACAGCGATTGCCAATGAAATCCGGTCTCACGCGCCGATACAGGCGAAGCATTGTAACAGGCAGGAACGCACGATGGGTCAGGCCCAATTTTGGCGCCTGATCGATTTTGGCATCAAGTGCGGGTTTGACGCCCAGGCGCCTCAGTGTAGATGGGCGCAAGGTCTCTGGAATATCGAGATCAATCTCACTGATGTGCACGTCGTACCGTCCCCCAATCCCCACTTTCAGATAATGTCTTCCTTGGGTGGAATGTCAATTCCCGTGCGACCTGGTCGGGCCCCGCGCAGGCGTGCCTCTTGCGATAGGGGCGGGGCGCTGCCACATGGGGACACCAATTCGAGGTGTCCTCCCATGACTGACGCAACCTACGCCGTCACCGATTTCGTCACGAACTTCCAGATCGTGGACCGTCCCATTCGCGGGCGCGCCGTTCGCATGGGCGAGGGCAGCCTGTCGGGCATCCTGCATCGGCATGACTATCCGAAGAATTTGGCGCGCATCCTTGGCGAAGCCGTGACGCTTGCGACGCTGGTGGGCGCGTCGCTGAAATTCGAGGGGCGTCTGCTGGTTCAGGCCGAAGGTGATGGTCCCGTGTCGATGCTGGTCGGTGAGTACCGCTCTGATGGCGGTGTGCGCGGCTATGCCAAATTTGATGCCGAAGCCTGGGCGCAACTGGACAAGGTGAACAAGGGCGACGCTCCGCACATGCCTCAACTGTTCGGCCCGAGCGGGCGTCTGGCCCTGATCATCATCCAGGACAATCCGGCGATCCAGCCCTATCAGGGAATCGTGCCTCTTGCGAAAGGGACTCTGAGTGAATGCGCTGAGGACTATTTCGAGATGTCGGAACAGGTGCCGACGCGCCTCAAACTGTCGGTCGCCGAACTGGACCGGAAAGACGGGCATCCGGTTTGGGTGTCTGGCGGCATGATGGTGCAGAGGATTGCGGCAGATGATGCGCGCGGAGAGACCGAAGAGCCTTGGCGTGAAGCCGAGGCCCTGTTTGCCACGCTGACCGATGCCGAACTGGCCGATGCGGACCTTCCAATGGAAAAGCTGCTCTATCGCCTGTTCCACGAGCAAGGCGTGACGATGGAAACGCCACAAGCGCTGGATGACCGGTGCACCTGTAATCAGGAGCGCCTCGTTGAGACTCTGAAACAGATGCCGGACGAGTCCCTGCGCGAGATGACCGAAGAAGATGGTACGCTGGGTATCGACTGCCAGTTCTGCAATCGCCATTACGACGTCGCGATCGAGGATGTAACCGGCGATACCAACTGATGAGACTTTCGCCTCTCCCCCTGTAGGGCGGGGGGAGGCGAGAGGCTCCACAGTTTCATGATTGCGCGGGCGCGCGGGCGCTGGCACAGGTGACAGCCATGAATTTCAAATGGCTCCCCAATGCGTTGACCATCGCCCGCTGTGTGTTTGCCGGGTTTGTGCTGGTCGGTTTCTGGCAGGCTATGCGCCTCAACCCGTTGCCGAATGGACTTGATGCCGACGCCGTGTCCCGGCAGATCACGCTGCAACAGCTCTGGTTCCAGTTTGCCTTCCTTGCTTTCCTGGCCGGGGCAATCACGGATTTCCTGGATGGCTGGCTTGCCCGCAAGCTGGACGCGCACAGTCGATTTGGTGTCTGGCTTGACCCTATCGCCGACAAGTTGCTGATAGCGGCGGCCCTGCTGGGCCTGGGTCTGAAATTCCAGACCTGGCTAATCTATGTGCCGGCGGCCATGATTATTGCACGCGATGTTTTCATGACCTGGTTCCGCGCCACGCCGCGCGGACGCTCTGCCATAGTGCCCTCTAATCTGGCGAAGTGGAAAACAGGGTTTGAGATGGCTGCGATCATCGGGCTTATGTTGCCGCTGGCTGTCTTGCGCCCGGATGCCGGGGGCGAAGTCTCCACGGGAACGTCAGTCTTGGCGATTGTGGCTACGGTCGCCGTTGTCGGACTGCTCTGGACTGCGGCGGTACTGTCCTGGTGGACGGCCGGGCAATATATGAGAGCAGCCGGCCGGGTGAAATAGAACGCTGGCCCCAAGGGGCAGAGCCAGCGTTCCGCATTTCAAATCGTGAGCGCAAGGATGAGGGGCAACCTTGGCGCCCGGAAGGGCCGTTCATGCAATGGGGCGTGTCTGCTTTCATGTCCCACCACGCATTTACAATCATCCGCGATGGCAAAGGTTCCGTTAAAACTTGCGGCATCAATGGGGCAGCAAAATCACGAACTTTCCGGCGAATGGCCCGCATTGAGACTCAATGTCCGCAGATAAGGAGTGGATGAGATCACGCATCACTCCCACGACCCGTCTGGTCATTGTCGCGCTGGCGGCGCTGATGTTCCTGTGCCTGCCAGCCTTCCTCGCAATGGCGGGTGCCTGAACTCAGCGTTTTGAGCCGGTCCAATACGGGCTGAGGGGTGTTTTGCCGTAAAATTCTGCCAGTCTCTGGCGCGTCCCGTAGGTTGTTCCGTCAGGCAAGTCATCCGGCGAGCACCATCGTGTTTCGGCAATCTCGGCGACTGCCGTTGCCTTGCCTTGCGTCCATATTCCCGAAGGAATGTGATAGAGCAGGACATGGTCATTCGGGAAAGATGCGTGATTGGAGAACATCCCGACGAGGCTCGGGGTCCCGTTCAGCAGGATGCCGCCTTCTTCCTCCACTTCCCGGCGGAGCGACTCGATGCAGGGCTCGCCGCGCTCGACGCCGCCGCCGGGCATATGCCAGCCTGCAATATACGTGTGACGTACCAGCAGGATCTTTCCGTCTGGATTCTCGACGAGGCCGCGCACGCCCAGTGTCATGGGACGGCGAAGGCGGGCATAGATGTGGAACAACCTGGTTCTGAGGGAAGGCATGCGGGTGTCCTGACACTATGGGAGGAGCGCGTCCAATATGAAAAATTACGCAAAGAGAGGCCAAACTTCCTGCCGTTTGAGGCTCGCCAAGCCGTGCAACGCACGCTATTAGCGGTGCAAAGCATGGAAATGCTCAAGAAAACAACAGCGAGACGGCACCATGATCCATCCTTCTCTGATCGCCATTGCCTCCATAGTGGTCGTGTTCGGCATCCTGAATTTCATTGAATACAAGCGCCTCGACTAGAAGCGAGCCTGGCGAATGCCTGATTTAACCCTGATCGCCGCCCTGATCGGGGGGCTTGTTATTATGGCGTTTGCGGGGGATTTCCTGGTAAACGGCGCAGTTGCCGTTGCCCGGCGCCTTGGCGTTTCTCCCCTGATTGCCGGTATCTTCATTGTCGGTTTCGGTACGTCGGCCCCTGAAATGGTCGTGTCGCTGAATGCGGCTCTGGAAAACCGGGCCGGTCTCGCGTTGGGCAATATTGTCGGCTCCAATATTGCGAACATCTTCCTTGTGCTCGGCATTCCCGCTCTGATCATGCCGTTCGTGGCCGGTGGTCATGGGCAGGGACGCGCGCTGACGGCGATGCTCGTTGCCACAGCCGTCTGGATCCTGCTGACCGGAATGGGCCCCCTGACTGTATTGGGCGGTATTCTGTTCCTGGCCATTCTGATCGCTTATTGTGTTGTCACTTTCTACATGGCGCGCAAGGCCGTTGCGACGGGCGAAGATCCCGGCGTGGAACTGGAAGAGGCGCCAAAACTCAGCCTGCCGCGCTCTCTGGCCTATATCGTTCTCGGCATTGGTGGCCTCGTGCTGGGTGCGCATCTGATCATTGCTGGCGGTGTCGGCATCGCGGAATTCTATCATGTGCCGCAGGAATGGATCGGCCTGACCTTGCTGGCGATCGGGACCTCCCTGCCGGAGATTGGCGCAGCTGTTGCCGCCGCCCTTCGTCGGCACGGCGAAGTCGCCATCGGCAATGTGCTTGGCTCCAACGTCTTCAACATCCTTGGCGCAGGCGGCATAATTTCGCTCTTCGGCCCAATTGAGATCGCGGCGACTTTCACCCATTATGATCATTGGGTCATGACCTTTGCCGCGCTGTTGATCGGTGGGTTCATCCTGACCCGCGCGCGGCTTGGTCGCCTGATGGGGATATTGATGCTGCTGATCTATGCGGTCTACATCTACGGACTGGTGAACGGGTTCGACATATTGGGCCTGTTCCAGACCGTACCGGCATGAGGCCGGGCGCGGCGCTTGTCACCGGCGCGGGCGCGCGAGTGGGGCGGGCCATGGCCGAAGCGCTGGGCGTAGATGGCTGGCAGGTCATCGTCCATTACAATTCCTCCGCTGATGGCGCCGAAGAGACCGCCAAGGCCATTCGTGCGGCAGGTGGCGCGGCGATCACGCTTCAGGCCGACCTCTCGGATGAGACTGCAACTGGCGATCTGATCCTGCACGCCGCCGAGAAGATCGGCCAGCCGGTGACTTTGCTGGTCAATTCCGCCTCCGTATTCGAGGAGGACTCTGTCACCAGCCATACTCGCGCGAGTTGGGACATGCACATGAATGCCAATCTCCGCGCGCCGGTGCATCTGGCGCAGGCCTTCGCGGATGCTCTGCCGAAAGGGGAGCAGGGGCTGGTCGTGAACATGATCGACCAGCGGGTCTGGAAGCTCACGCCGAACTTCTTCACCTACACGCTTTCCAAGGCCGCGCTCTGGCAGGCAACACAGACCTTGGCGCAAGCTCTCGCGCCGGATATTCGCGTCAATGGCATCGGGCCAGGGCCGACGCTGCGGTCTAAACACCAAAGCGAAGAAGAGTTCGCTGCCGAGAAAGCCGCGACTTTGACCCAGGAAGGCTCTAGCCCGGAAGAGATCATCAAGGCTTTGCGCTATCTCATTTCCGCCAACAGCGTGACCGGCCAGATGATCGCCAGTGATGGTGGCCAGCATCTGATGTGGCAGACTCCGGACACGCAAATCTGATGAATTTCTCTTCCGACACATCCGCGCCAGCCCATCCGAATGTGCTGAAGGCGCTCTCCGCCGCGAATACGGGACTGGAGGCGAGTTACGGGAATGACGCCGTCACGCAGCGTTTGCGTCCCATACTGGCGGATGTGTTCAGTACGGATGATTTCGACTATTGGCTGACCGCCTCCGGCACAGCGTCGAACGCCTTGGCACTGTCCTGCTTTTGTCCGCCTACCGGCGCTGTGCTTTGCCATGCCGGGGCGCATATCGCCGTGGACGAGCGCGGCGCGCCGGAATTTTTCTCTGGCGGCGGTAAGCTGCATTTGTTGCGGGGGCCAGATGGAAAGATCGGCGCGGCGCAGTTGGACGAGGCACTGGCTCGCATCAATCATGATTTCGTGCATGAGACGCCGGCGCATGTCCTGTCACTGACGAATTTAACGGAGAACGGCACAGCTTACAGCGTCGCGGAAGTTTCAGACTATGCCGCAAAGGCGTATGCGACGGGTTTGGTGGTTCATCTGGACGGCGCGCGGCTGGGAAATGCGTTGGTCGCGACCGGGGCCAGTGCAGCCGAGATGAGCTGGAAGGCAGGCGTCGATGTGCTCACCTTCGGCTTGACCAAGACCGGCGCGATGGGCTGTGAGATCATTCTGCTGTTCGGCGAGGCGCGGCAGAAGAAATGTGAACTCGAAGCGCGCGCCAAGCGCTCCGGCCACATGCCGCCCAAGATGCGCTATCTGGCAGCGCAGGCCGAAGCGATGCTGGCGGACCGGCTGTGGCTAGACCTTGCGACGTATGCGAACGAAATGGCCCGGCGCATGGCTGAGGGCCTGCGGCGGCAAGGCGTGGACTTGGCTTTCGAGCCACACGGCAACGAAGTCTTCGCGCTGCTAAGCGAGGCGCAAGTCTCGGTACTCCACAATGCAGGTGCGGTGTTCTATCCCTGGATGGGCGGCAGCCAGCGGCTGGTCTGTTCCTGGGCCACAACGCCTGAGGAGGTTGATGCCTTCCTTGGTGTGCTGAAGGGCTGAAGGCGGACCTGTTCGTAGCCCGCCTTCGCCATATGGTAACTCAGACTGGGGTCAGTTGCCCCAAAGCTTTTGCCACCAGTTCTTTTTCTCCTTCGGCTCGACGCTGACATTGTTCAGGATCGCGTCGGAATAGCCGAGCGATGCCATTTTGGTCTTGATGGCATCGAAGTCGCGGCCGGTCAGCTTGGCGAGCTCATTTGCTTCGTCGTCCCAGCGCTCGACCAGACTTACGGCATAGTCGCCAGCTGCTTCACACTCACCATAGTCGCCGCGCCAAGGGTGACGCAGGACGTAGCGACCCTGGTAATTGGAGCGGTCGCCGGTAACCTGGAATTCCAGATCTTCCGGGAATGTCTCGGCGTCATAGCGCACATGAAGGCGAGTCACGAATGCATCGACCGGCTGGGGACCGAAGCCGGGGCGCATGTCATCATCGGTGTCTTCGTCCAGCCACATCACGCCGAGTTCGCGCAGTTCCGAGCGAGAGAGCGGCTCGGCCGCACACGGATCGCACCAGGACATGTCCCAGGCATATTCCATGAACACGGCCTTGCCGTTTTGCTTCTCGACCTGATGGGCGAACATGTCCTTATAGAAATCGGCAAACTCGTCCTTGATATAGATCGGCACATCCATGTCAGAGGGTAGTTTCACGGTGCGGTAGTTCTTGGTTTCCACACGGCCTTCGCGAGTCAGGGCGAAGACGAACAATTCCTGCTTGCCTTCAGCGTTCACTGTGCCGAGCCGGATCGGCAACATGAAGTCCTCATCCTCATAGGCAACCTGAAGCGGACGCAGCATGGACGAGCCGTCATGGCGTTCGAGGTTCACCTTGGCGACGAAGAATTTCATGTCGCGCTTGAGGTAGGCACCTACGGTTTCTTCTGCGCCATCCGGAATCTTGTAGCCATTATTGTTCAGCCAGGTGATCAGTCCATCGGACTCCTCTGCTGACAGGATCAGGATATCATATTCGCCAACCTCGTACTCGGCTTCAATGGTGACGCCGAGCTCTTCGGCCTCTTCCATCATGCCGGCGGCGGTTGGCGCATGCATCATTGCCATGTCTTCCATCATCTTCTGGCGGCGCGCGATCTCGCAGGGATTCTCGTCGTAATATTCCACGAGGCGCGGCGCGGTGTAGGCGTCGATATGGTCGATCAGGGCAGGGTTTGCGACGTGGATCTGTTCTTCTGTCGGAATATCGACCACGGGCACGACCATGGCGAATTCGGAAACGTCGCCGCGAAAGTCGGATGCCATCGTGATGACGGTGCGTCCGCCGTCGCGGGCAAGCACAACCTTGGAGGCGTCATTGAAGAGGTCGGTATCAGCCTTGGCGACATAGAAGCCGCAAAAGGCCGAAGCCGGCGCTGCGAAGGCGAGGCCGAGCGCGGGCAACGCCAAGGCTGCGGCTAGCGATTTGAGTCTCATGGGTGTGTCTCCTTTGTCCCCTGAAGTGGCATGAGCGAATAGTTCAGCTGTTTGGGTGAAGCGGCCGGTCGTGGCTGGCTCCACTGGAAGCGGTGGGCGGGCAGAATTCGGTCGAGAACCGGTGTGGTCCAGGCGAGGGCCGCCAGAGCCATCAGCGGTGCGCCGCGCACATTCGGGCCGATTGTGAACCAGGCGGCGAGGCCGGCAACCATCACTGCGAACAGAATGCGGCCAAGCCGGCTGTCGGGGGTAGAGCGCGGGTCGGTGATCATGAAAAAGGCAAAGATCAGCAAAGCGCCGGAACTCATCTGGTGTATCGGGATCACCATGGGATCGCCAAGCCATGCCGCGCGGACGAATAGGATGGCGGCGAAGCCGAGCAGGAAACCGAGGGCGATATCGAGCCGTTTGGCGCTGGACAGGGTCAGTGCGGCCAGTGCCATCGCATAGCCGGCGACCAGGGGTGCCTGACCCCATTGACCGGGCGAGACCCAGGCCTTGTTGCCGAGCAGAAGCATCATGGTGACGATGCCGATGCAGCCGGGATTGAAAATGTGCTTGCCTTCAATGCGCACGAGAAATTTCAGGGCAATGCCGACAAAGCCCGCCGCGAACCAGATCCACGGATCAGCCGCGCGTAGCAGGAGTGTGATTCCAAGTGCTGTGATCAGGGCAGACTTCCATTCGAAGCGATACAGGAAGGGATTGCCGTCTCGGGCATTTGATATCGTGGTGCCGAGCAGTTGCGCGATCATGGCCCCGGCAAATGAGAGGCACAGGGTCGGGAGGGTGACGCCGAAATCGCTGGTCATCCAACTGAGCGTGAAAAGTCCGCCCAAGGCCGCGACCTGCCAATGGCGCGGATCGGCGTCCATTTGTCGGTAGAGGCGGAAGGGAAATCGAGCCACGGCGTCCATAGGATTCAGAACATACAGCAAATGCGATCACATTACGGCAGGGTCATGAAACCTTTTTGCCCGCGCAACTGGACGGATCGGACGACGCACGGCAAACAGGGGCGATTGAATTCACGGGGAAGGGGTTTCGTGTCCATCATGTCCAGTCGTCTACACGCTGCAATGCTCGCAGCAGCTCTCGCCACGTCCACACTATCCGCTTGCTCGACCGCCTATTACGGCGCGATGGAGCAGTTCGGATACCAGAAGCGCGATTTGCTCGTGTCCAGGGTCAATGATGCAGCGGATGCCCAGGCGGATGCAAAGACGGAGTTTTCCAATGCGCTGGAAGCCTTCCGGTCGGTTGTGGCGTTTGATGCTGGCGAACTGGAAGCGTCTTACGACTCCCTGAATCGCGCCTATGAACGGTCCGAGGAGAAGGCGGATCGCGTGCGCGAACGCATCAAGGACATGAAACAAGTCTCCCGCGACCTGTTTGTGGAATGGCGCAGGGAACTGGAAGAATATTCCGATCCGGGCCTGCGCCGTGCCTCGGCCGAGCAATTGGAGGCGACACGCGACCGCTATGCCGTGCTGGTCGAAAAGATGGACCGGGCTGCCGCGTCGATGGATCCGGTGCTGGCTGTGTTCAAGGACCGGGTCCTGTTCCTCAAGCACAATCTGAATGCGCGCGCGATCGCGGCGCTGGGGGATGAGACACGTAATATCGAGACCGATGTCGCGGCCCTGATTGCCGAGATGGAGCGTTCCATCGCCGATGCGGATGCCTTCATCCAGGAAATGCAGGCCGGTTCGGTCTAGCGCATTTTCAACGGGAAACTTGTTCAGACAATGGGGCCAGATGGCCCCATTGTTGTATCGTGCTTTGGATGCTGCACAAATGACGCCGGAAAAGGCGCTTTTTTTGGGAACCCAATTGTGGGGCGCGAGTTCTGTTCAGGTCTCTGGCAGGGGCAAGCTCACCGAAGTCTGCTCATTCCGGTCTCGGCCGGAATCTGGAATTGAGGGGACACATATTTCGATTCCAGGCCTCGAATGCGTTCGGGGTGAGCAGATACCGCCCCGCTCGGGTTCAAATCCTGACATGGCCGCAAGAAATGCCCGCGAAGGCGCAAAGCTGAGCGGGTCAGCTTTGGTTGTGCCCGGCATATCACCAATGACCGCGATATGGACCGCGCCGGACGACGTGATTTGCACCAGCATCTGCCGCGCATCCCTGCGAACATGGCGCACAAAGAAAGTCAGCACCACAATCTGCACCCATATCCAGAACCGATGGGTCTGGAGATGGGGCGGCAGATTTCGCAATGTGGCGAAGGCGTCAGTCATGTGCGCAGTGTAGGCTCGGCCATGGGTGCGTCGGATAAGTTTCTGGTCAGATCAATGGCGACACAGGGGCCGGACTCGTCATGTGTGGGATAATTCCTCCGGGCAAGGTAGGATAAGGCGGGCTCCGGCAGGTTGCCGGGCAAGAGGGAGAAATAGCTGATGACTTATGTCGATTGTTTTATGGCGGCCGTGCCGGAGGCGAACAAGGCGGCCTATCTGGCGCAGGCGAAGATGATGGCCGGCCTGATGAAGGAATACGGCGCGCTGAGCGTCACCGAATGCTGGGGCGTGGATGTGCCGGAGGGCAAGAAGACATCCATGCATCTGGCGGTCATGCGCGAAGCGGACGAAGGGATCGTGTTTTCCTGGGTGACCTGGCCGTCAAAAACGGTGCGTGATGCGGCCTGGGCGAAGCTGGAGAGTGATGAACGGATGCAGGGCATGGAGATGCCGTTCGATGGTGCGCGCCTGATCTTTGGCGGGTTCGAGACGATGCTGGAGGCTTAGGCAGCGTCTCAAAGGCATTTCATATCTTTTCATGGGATTTCATATGCGGGGGGCAGTGCGTGCACATTGCGTCTCGCTTCCCGGCCATTGATTCTCGGGCAGGAGACCAGCCCTTGCTTGCGCTGCGGGCCTCTTCTTCCTTCTTTCGATCCTCGATCAAATGCTGCCGCATGGCGGCACCGGGAAGTAAGACCAGACGGCCTGTAAGCCGGGTTCTGTTCGCCGTGTTGCCACGGTCTGGCAGCCATTCCTCTGGGATGCCTGTTGCCAGGCACCTCACGCGACACACCCGGGGCACGGGCGTGAAACAGCCCATATGTGCCCCCTATTCGGTCTTGCTCCGGGCGGGGTTTACCGTGCCAGTCCTGTCGCCAGGCCTGCGGTGGGCTCTTACCCCACCCTTTCACCCTTACCTCTCCCGAAGGGGAGGCGGTTTGCTTTCTGTGGCACTTTCCCTCGGCTCACGCCGGGCGGCCGTTAGCCGTCGCCCTGTTTCCCTGGAGCCCGGACTTTCCTCCAGTACGCAGTTACCCGCGCACCAGCGGCTGCCCGGCCGTCTGGTCTAAGGGGGATATAGGCGGAAAACCTGCTCGGCGCCAGTCATGCTTCAGTCGCCCGAGAAGTCGGGGGTGCGCTTTTCGAGGAAGGCGCGGATTGCTTCGGCCTGGTCATTCGACTGGCTGGCGAGCAGGAATTGATCGCGGTCCATGAAACTGGTGGCAAAGGCAAGGGGCTGGGCGGCGGTGTCGATGGCCTGTTTGGTCATGCGCAGCGCGATCGGGGGCAGGGCCGCATAGTCGCGGGCGAGACGGGTGGCAGCTGTGAGCGTCTTGCCGGACGCGGCAATCTCGTCGACGAGGCCCCAGTCCAGCGCCGTCTGGGCGTTCAGTTTCCGGCCCAGCATGATGAGTTGCTTGGCGCGCGATGGCCCCATCAGGGCGACGAGCCGGGGGACCGAGCGCCAGCTCATATTCATGCCGAGCGGGACTTCCGGCAGGCGAAATTCCGCCGCGTCCGAACAGACCCGGTGGTCACAGGATGCGACGAGAGCCAGACCGCCGCCTATGCAGAAGCCTTCAATGGCGGCGATGGTGACCTGTTCAAGGTCGGCCCAGGCCTGGCACATGTCCGGGCCGAGCCGGACGGCACTGCGTTGCTGCAGCAGGGTCATCTCGTCACGGCCCTTGCGATCGGGATCCTTCAGGTCTGCCCCTGCAGAGAAAACGGAAGTGCCGGTCAGGACAATAACGGAACTGGAATCATCGTCTGCCAGCGCCCGCGCCACATCCCGCAGTTCGGTCATGCCCCGGATGGAGAGCGCATTCAGCCCGTCGCCGCGATCGTAGGTGACGGTGACGAGGCGGCCTGCGCGTTCCAGCGAAACGAAGTCGCCAAAGCGCTCTGTCGTGGTTGTGTCCGGCATAAACCCTCCCGTCCGGCTGGCCGCCTTTCCGGCGTGCTCCCTGTCAGCGACAGGATCAGGGTGCGGGCGGTGGGAAGTCAACTGCGAACCGGACGTCAAGTTGGCTGGCCATCAGGTCCGAGAGGAGAGCGTCGCGCTCTTGGGGGGACAAGGCACTGAAGTTCAACGGACGTTCGGCCCGACCCGAGACGATGAGATCGGCCAGCCCGTGCGCCATGGCCCAGGAGGCCATGACGTGTTTCATCGCGCCGGGATCATCGGGGGGATTGTTTCCGACGACGCTGCGCACGCCCGACATCAGTTTCTCATAGGCAGCGATGGAGGCCGCTCCGAGATCTGCCACGGTTCGGTCAGGCTTTTCCGAGCTGAACATCAGGCGAAACAGGGCCGGGTTCTCCAGCGCGAAATCGATATAGCCAAGCCCCACCGCGATCTGTTGTGAGCGCACATCGCGCTCGGCCGCGTCCTGACGGGCTTCCTGTGTGGCGACCAATCGCCGGAAGCCGGACGCCGCCAGCGCGGTGAGCAGGCCGCGGGCATCCCTGAAATGGTGGGCAGGGGCCCCGTGGCTGACGCCCGCGCGCTTGGCGACCGCGCGCAGGGAAAAGGATTCAATACCGTTTTCGGCAAGTTCCCTCTCGGCCGCGCGCAACAGTTCACTGGCGAGATCGCCATGATGGTAAGTTTTCCGGGAAGACTTTTCAGTTGAGGCCATCCGTCTTGATAGCACGTCACTTGACACTGTCTAGATGCGCAGGCAGAGACAATGTAGACAGTGACTAAATGAAGGCTGGCGAAATGAGAAAATGGATTGTCAGGATCGTGTTGGGCGTTGCGGCCGTCATGATGGTCGGCGCGGTGTCTTCCTACCTGTTCATCGATCGTGAGCTGACGAGAATGTATGGCGGCCTGACCGAAGTGGCCGATCCTGCATTGTCGAAAGAGAGTATGGACAGTTATGCCATCTTCCATGTGAACGTGCTTGCGCCGGAAGGAGATCGCTTTCTGCCGGACCAGATCGTGACGATCAGGGACGGGGAAATCCGATCCGTCGGCAATTCGACGACAGTTCCCAGAGGCTTCCCCTCGCTTGTCGGGCGCGACATGTATCTCGTGCCGGGTTTTACAGACTCGCACGTCCATCTCTGGGAAAGCGAGAATGATCTTCTGCTCTATGTGGCCAATGGTGTGACGCAGGTGCGGGACATGAACAGCCTGCCGGTCAATCTGCGCTGGAGGGACGAGATCGACAGCGGCAGGATCGGACCGGACATTTTTGCGGTCGCGCCACAATTTGCGACCTTCGGACCGATGGAGGGCGCATTTGTCGGCTGGGTGCAGCACAAGACCATCGTGCGGACAGCAGAGCAGGTCGACAAGGCGGTCCAGGACTATGTCGCCAAAGGGTATGACGCGCTGAAAGCCAGCAGCTATCTGGATCGCGAAGGTTACATCGCCCTCAGCGCAGCGGCGGCCAAGCATGATATTCCGCTGGTCGGGCATTTGCCGGTCGCGACCGGTCTGGAGGATCTGTGGGCATCCCATCAGAGCGAAGTCGCCCATGTCGAAGAATTCGTCAAAGCGCTGGACCGCGAGTTTGGCGGCTATAGCGCCGACACAGCGGAAGACTTCCTGACCTTTGTCCGGGAACGGAGCGAGGATGTCGCGGATCGCATGATCGCGCACGACATTTCGGTGACCTCCACTCTGGAACTGATCGACAGTTTCCAGACGCAGAAGTCGGACCTCCAAACGGAATTGGGCGCTGCAAAGCTGGTCTATGAAAATCCCGGCATCGCGGAAGGCACCGTGATCACGTCACGCGGCATGGGGTGGCTGCCGGATGTGAACATTTACCGCTGGCCAGACCAGTGGGATGATGATCGCAAGGCGCGCAGCCGCCTCTATTGGCAAACCTATGCCGAAGCCCAGCACATCCTATTCGAGGCGTTCATGGCGCGCGGCGTGGCGATCATGACCGGGACAGACGCAAACGTGCCCGTCCGGGTGCCGGGCTTTTCCCTTCATGAAGAAATGGCAGCTTTGCAGGCGGCTGGCATGAGCCCGGCGCAGATCCTTGCCTCGGCCACGTCGGTCCCCGGGGATTTCATGGGTACGTCCACGGGCCAGGTCCGTCCTGGCCAGAAGGCAAATCTCGTCTTGCTGCGGGAAAATCCGCTGGAGGATATTGGCGCGACGGACGCCATTGAAATGGTCATTATTGGCGGCAGCGTTTTCAACCGAAAAGACCTGGATCAAATGCTGGATACGGTGAAGGCCGCAAATGATGCGAGCCGGACCGTGCCGATACCGGTCGCTGAAGGCGGGTGATCGCCCGTCTGGCCGCCATCGCGCCACGTCAGGACTGGGCAAGGGAAGGCAGGCTGAGGTAGCGTGAGCCATGACCGAGATCAAGACTTACGAGACCTTGCAGGCGGCGCTCAATGCACTCGCCCCGGAATTGGCCGACCGGGCGGCCGAGATGGAAGACGCGCGGCGGCTGCCTGCTGACCTTGCCGGGAAGATGGCGGCGGCGGGCGCGTTCCGCATGATGACGCCAAAGACCTATGGCGGGCTGGAGTTGACGGCGCGAGAATTCATCGAGGGCGTTGAACAGATCGCGCGTGCCAATGCCAGCGCCGGGTGGTGCTCCATGATTGCCTGCACGACCTCCATGAACGCCGCCTATATGGCGCCGGACATGGCGATGGAAATCTATGCTGAACCGTTGACGATCACAGGCGGCGTGTTTGCGCCGATGGGCCGGGCTGACGTGGAAGGCGATGGCTATCGCGTCACCGGGCGCTGGCAATGGGGCTCCGGCTCAGCCAATTGCAGCTGGCTGGCGGGTGGCTGCATGGTGTTCGAGGATGGCGAGCTGAAACGCCTGCCATCCGGCGCGCCAGATCAACGCATGATGGTGTTCCCGGCCAGCGAGGCGACCCTGCACGACACATGGCATGTGATGGGCCTGAAAGGGACTGGTAGCGGCGATCTGTCGGTGGATAATATCTTCGTGCCGGCGGCGCGGTCTGTTTCTCTGATTACGGATGTTCCCCGCGAAACGGGGCCGCTCTATACGTTCCCGGCCTTTGGCCTGTTGTCGTTGGGCGTATCGGCCGTGGCGATGGGCAATGCGCGGGCGAGCCTCGATGCTTTCAAGGATCTCGCCAGCGCCAAGAAGAGTCAGGGCAGCAAGAAAACGCTGGCCGAGCGCCAGACCATTCAGGCGAGCTTTGCCGAGGCCGAGGCCCAGTGGCGCGCAGCCCGTGCCTATATGATGGCGGAGCTGGACGAGACCTGGGCCGTCGCGCTTGGCGTGAAGCCGGGTGAAGGCATTCCGGTCGAGCGCCGCGCAGCCTTGCGCATGGCGTGTACGCACATGACGCGGACCGGCGCAGACATCTGCCGTACCCTGTATGACCTTGGCGGCGGCGCGTCCCTGTTCGAATCCTCTGATCTGCAGCGCCGCTTTCGCGACGCGCACGCGATGACGCAGCATATCGTGACCGCCCCCGCGACATGGGAACTGACCGGGCGATTGCTGCTGGACCTGCCGACGGATGGGGGCATGGTCTGACGGGTCAACTGTTTCCAAAAATCAGCGGCTCTGCTGCTGTGCGGACCAGGTCGACCAGATCGGTGTCCATGAATTTGTAGTCGTCCGGAATGTCGAGCACGTGCAGGCGCTTGAACCGGATATCCTGACGGAAATCGGCCTTGAGGCGTGCGGCATGCTTTTCCTCCATCACGAGGATAAGGTCAGCCCAACGAATGTCTTCCAGCGAGACCTGCCGCCGTGCGCTGCGGGCGGTGCCGGCAGAGCGTGTCGCAATGCCGTCGGCTTTGGCGAAGATCGCCTCGCCAGTGGGGCTGCGCCACTGGTTTTTCGAGCAGACGAACAACACGTTTACGGGGTCGGCCTCGGCCATCAGTTTCTCCCATTCGCGGCGGGGCCACAGCTTTCCGAGCTGTTGCGCGCGGCGAAGTTTCACGCTTCGCCCATAAAGGTGTTTCCATTGCTTCTCAACGCCATAGCGGTCGATCCGCTGGCTGCGGGAAAGGTATGTGTCCGGGCGCTGGCGATTGATGCGCCGACGCGCCCCACGATCCTGTGGGTGTGTCATGGTGGTGATCCTCATACTGTGCGGGTCAGCAGCCGCGGCAATACGAGGAATGCGGGGGTCATAGCGTAATGTGTCCCTGTCCGGCAAGGGGCCGGAAAGGACCAGATAGGGAAAAGGTGGGACGGGGACGAGAATTGCTCCATATGGAAGGTCTCACCAATGGAGGCTGTATGCTGAAGTGGATCAAGAAGCTGCCTGTGCCCCAGCCGGTCCGCCACTGGGTGATCTCGCCGCTCTGGTGCGCCATTGTCCGCCTGTCGAAGCCGGAAGTGCGGATCGTGACCGGTGGGATCAGCTTCTATGCCTTGTTCTCCATCTTTCCGATTGTCTATCTGACCCTGACCTTGCTGTTTGCGCTGCTACCGGCAGATCTTAGCCGCCAACTGGGCGATACGGTCGATCAGGTGTTGGTCTCAGCCGTGGCCCCGCTCAGCAAGGCCGACCTTGATGTGATCCATGAGTCCACGCCGCAGGGCGTAACCTTTCGCGCACTATTGGCGGTGATTGTGGTGTTCTACACCGCAAGCTCAGGCGCGAAGGCTGCGATTACCGGCATCCGCATGGTGGCAGGCAGTGAACGGCGCACACGGATTATCCGCTTTCAGGGCGTATCGATCCTGATGACGGCGCTGCTTATCCTGTCGGTCTGGATCCTGGGCGCGCTGCAACTGATCCTGTCGCTGATCACCGAGCGGGAAGGCTATATTGCGTTCGAACTGGCGCAGACCGTATCGGACATTGCCTCCACCCTGTGGCTGGGGAAGGGGATCGCCTGTTTTGCGGTGTTCTATCTGATTATTGCCCTGTCCCTGCACGGGCGGGTGAAGGGGCACCGGGCCAAGGCAATGGGGGCTGCGGCTGGCGCACTGGCCTGGCTGGTCGCGACCTGGGGCTATCACCTCTACCTCAAATTCAGTGCGCTCGACACATTCTACGGCGCGCTGGCTTCGGTGATCCTTGGCTTCATCTGGTTGTCAGTGTCGGTTTCGGCGCTTCTGTTTGGCGCAGCGCTGGCGGTCGAATGGGCCGCGCGTATGCAGCGGGAAGAGGTGATTGCGGAAGATGAGGATGAAGAGATCGAAGCGGTTGAGGCTCAGGCCGTAAACAGCGCGTGAATGACGCCGATACGGCGCAGCGTGTTGAGGTCGGCTTGCCCGGTGACATGCTCTGGCAGCCAGCGGCGCTGGAAGGCGGTGATCACCTTCTCGCAGGTCTCGCCATAGATGTCGGTCACGTCGAAGCCATAGCCGATTTCTGACAGCATGGTCTGGAGACGCCAGACGCTGGAGCCGGAGGTGCCGCGTTCGAGCCCTTTGCCGATGATCTCTTTCGTCGTGCCGTCGAATTCCGGCCACAGGCTGATGCCGGCGCGGGCGAGCCGTTCCCACGGGAAATGCTCTCCGGGGTCCTGCTTGCGCAGGGGCGCGATGTCGGAATGACCGAGGATGCGCGTGGCTGGAATATCGTGGCGACCGAGAATGTCGTGGACGAGATCCAGCAGGGCATGGATTTGCGGGCGCGGATAGAGTGGCAGGCCGCCATCGGGCGGGGGGAAGTCATGCCCGCCATTGACGATCTCGATGCCGATAGAGCGGGAGTTGAGATCCTGCTGGCCTTTCCAGCTCGAAACACCCGCATGCCAGGCCCGTTTGTCCTCATCGACCAGCTGGGTGATGCGGCCGTCTTCCCAGACCATATAATGGGCAGAGACTTCGGCGGCCGGGTCGCACATGCGCTCCAGGGCCTCTTCGCCGGTCGCCATGCCGGTATAGTGCAGGATCAGCATGTCGAGCTTGTGCTTGCGCATGTTGAAGTTCGGACTCGGCGTTTGCGTGATGTCCATCAGCTGCCTCCGGATCCCATTTTCTTGACGATGGCCGCGTCCGGCAGGGTCTTGTTTTGGCGCACGGCGATGACAAATACGCCAGACAGTGAGATGACCGAACCGAGTACCAGGCGTGCCGTGATAGGCTCGTTCAGCAGGACGATGCCGAATACGACGCCCCAGACGGGCGTCATCAGGGTGAGCGGCGAGAGCAGCGAGATGTCATATTTCTTGATCAGCGTGTAAAAACCGCCATGGCCGAAAATGGACACGCCGACCACGGCGAACAGCCAGGCCACGGCCAGCTGCCATCCGCCGCGTGACATGGCCTCCAACTGGCCTGTCTCGATCATGCTGGACGTGATCAGGAGCGGGGCGAAGCTGAACAGGCCGACCCAGGCCTGCAGGCGCAATGCCTTGATCGGGGCCATACGCTTCATCAGGATGCCGCCCACCGAGCCGACAAAGGCAGCGATGGTGATGTAGACCAGTCCGATAGAGATGGTGAAACTGGCTGGATCGAATGCGATCAGCACGACGCCGGCAAAGGACAGCATGATGCCAAGTCCGCGTCGCCAGCCGATGGTTTCGCCGAGAAATGCCATGCTCATCAATGTCGAGAAGGGCGCGCCCAACTGGCCGGTGATCGAGGCGGCGGACGCTTCGGCATTCTGCAAACCCATGAAGAGAAGAGAGAAGTGTACCGCGCCAATGAACATGGCGATCAGGAACAGCATTTTCAGGTCTTCGGGCTTTGGCCGCAGGAATGCGAGCAGCAGCAGGGCGACTCCGGCAAAGCGGATGCCCGCGAAGAAAATCGGCGGCACGCCGATATCGGCAACAACCCATCGGGTGACGACGATGTTGAGGCCCCAGACAAGGCACACGGCGAACAGGAGAATGAAATCGCGAAAGGACATGCTTTGGCGGTTAGCAGGATTTATCCGGGCTGGGCAGGGGGCTTCGGACTTTCTCTTGCTGGCCGGGCAGCTGTAGAGCAGATTGGTATATTCAGCTTGCAGTCAGGTGAGGCTTGCGAGGGAACTGACGGCTGCGGGATGCGCTAAACAATCGTTAAGAAGATGTTATAGTCATTGGCAGGTGGAAGGCGGGGCCAATCCGGACCTGTTATCAGGAGGTGTGGTGTATGGGACTGATCTGGTGGATTTTGCCAGCAATTGCGGCCGTGATCGGTCTGATGTTGCTGTTTGCAGGTTTTGGAAAACTGGCACGCCTGAAAGCAGGTTCCGGCGCCGTTCGCCTGACCTTTGGCGCCGGAATGCTTGCTTTGGCGGGGGTCGTGGCCTTTGCCGGGCTCAACCTGCAGACCTACAAGCGCCTGACAAAGGAACGCTACGCCGCCAATATCAAGTTTGAAGCGGTCGAAGGCGAAGCGAATGCCTACACACTGGATCTGACATTTTCCGATGGTCGCAAACTGGTTGAGGCCAATGGGGCCCAGCCAGTGCTGCGCGGCAATGAATTCGAGATCGGTGCGCAGGTCATCAAGTTCAAGCCGATGGCCAATATGCTGGGAT
Organism: Hyphomonas sp. UBA4494; assembly: GCF_002388935.1. Taxonomy (NCBI): domain Bacteria; kingdom Pseudomonadati; phylum Pseudomonadota; class Alphaproteobacteria; order Hyphomonadales; family Hyphomonadaceae; genus Hyphomonas; species Hyphomonas sp. UBA4494. The sequence goes on along the minus strand of NZ_DGNK01000038.1, from coordinate 58,009 downwards.
ATGACTCGATATACCGGCTCGACTTCATCGAAGGCCGCATGTCGCGCCGCTTCACACCGGATTCAGTGACCGAGGCGACAACCAATGGGATCGCCCTGGCAACCAATCCGGGGCTGGATGTTCATCGTCTCGCCGAGGAGCAGGGCGGGCGGTTCGGCATTGATGCGCAATACGGATCGGCCACTTACCAGCCAATGGGCGACCGGTTCGAGTATGTCGTAAACATCTCTCAGGACGCGCTCATTGCGCGCCCATCCGAGGCGACCAAGACGCTGATCCAGAAACAGCGCTTTCCGGGCTACTCCGCCACTGAGGAGTCGGGTCAGTGAACCCGTGGGACCGCTACGTTGTCCCGCACATTGTAGCGTGTGCCTGCAGCACCAAGCCGATTATGAAACAGCGCGAGAAAGTCGTGCCGAAGGCTACCGGTCAGGTGCTGGAAATCGGTGCGGGATCGGGTACGAATTTCGCGCTCTATGATGGCAACAAGGTCGACCATCTCTACGCGCTGGAACCTTCCGAATTGATGGTCAACAAGGCTCGCCGCGAAGCGGGGCGCCTCGGCATTGGCCACCATATCGATTTTCTTCAGACCGGCGCAGAATCCATTCCGCTGGAAGATGATTCCATCGACACGGTCGTCATAACCTTCGTCCTGTGCACAATTCCGGACTGGGAGGCATCGCTGAAGGAAGTGCGCCGTGTTCTGAAGCCCGGCGGCAAGATCCTGTTCTCCGAACATGGCCTTGCGCCCGATGAAGGCGTGTCGAAGTGGCAGCGACGGATCGAACCTGTGTGGAAGCCGCTTGCGGGCGGTTGTCACCTGACGCGCGATACCGAAGCCATGTTTGCCTCGGCCGGGTTCCGGCTGGAAGACGCTGAGACGATGTATCTGCCATCAACGCCCAAAGTGGCTGGCTTCGTCAGCTGGGGCACAGCGGTTCCGGTCTGACACCAAGGCATGCGTGCACCACCCTATCTGCCTTTTCTGGACGGGCCACCCAGCATTGCGCCGGGACTGAAGCCGATTGCCCCCGAAGCCTGGTTGTGGCCGGACACCGAGGCCGCGGTGTGGCTTGCCCCCAAACGTGAATTGATGCGAACGCGCCGATCAGACGTCTTTGCAGCCCATAACGCAGACGCCGAAATGACAGAGGCTGCGACGACTGTACTGGCAGCAACCGGTCCGGCAGTTGGCGACTGGTCTACCCCGCTGGAAGCGGCTTCCGCAATGGTTTCGGATGATCTCTGCATCATGGTGCGTGACGCTGAGGGGCTGTGGAGACTGAAGGCCGCCAGCCTCTGCACGCCAACCTATTGGAGCCTCGCCGAGAAGTTTGGCAAGCCGCTTGGCGGACTGCACGCCCCTGTACCGGGTGGGGACCCGGGCCTTGCCGCGCGTATCTCCCGCATCTTTGATGGGCTCAGGCCGGGGCTCGTGCTGGAACGGTGCAATTGGTCGGTCCAGCCGGGAGATGAGCGGTTCACGCCCAGCTCTGCGCCCCTGAAAGCCCGCGCGCAAGCAATGCCAGAAGCAGACGCGCTGGACCAGCTGCACCTGCGCGTGGAGCGCCAGACAATCCGGAAATTGCCAGAGACGGGTGCATTGCTTTTTACCATCCGTATCGTGATGGATCCGCTGCGCGCAGCGATCTCGACGCCGCATCATGCAGAGGCTTTTGCATGGGCCTGGCAGAGTGTCGATCCTGCCATGGCACGTTACAAAGGCTGGGCCCTCTATGACCGTCTGGTCCGGGCTGCACTGGACGCCAGCCTGAATCCGGTTACTTCCAAACGCAGCAGAAAAGACGAGGCAGGATAAATGAAATACTGGCTGTTCAAATCCGAACCCGACGCGTGGAGCTGGGACGAGCAAAAGGCCAAGGGCGATGAGGGCGAGGAATGGTCCGGCATCCGCAATTATCAGGCCCGCAATTTCATGCGCGACATGAAGATTGGCGACCGGGCCTTCTTCTATCACTCCAACAAGGGACTGGAAGTCGTGGGCGTGGTGGAAGTTTCTGCCGAGAGTGCACCCGATTCCACGACAGATGATGAGCGTTGGGACTGTGTGTATCTGCGCGCGCTGGCCGACATGCCCAAGCCCGTGAAGCTGAAAGACGTGAAGGCCAATCCGAAGCTGGAAGACATGAGTCTGGTCACGTCATTTCGCCTGTCGGTTCAGCCTGTGAAGCCGAACGAGTGGAAGGAAGTCTGCCGGATGGGCGGGCTTGATCCGAAGACACTGAAGCCGGTCTGACCGCAGGTAAAAAAGCCAAAAAAAGCTTCTGGCGTAAAAAATGTTAGCGTGCAACAATGCGCCCAATATGGGGGTGTATGCGCATGGTCGCCGCCCCTGAGAAACGTCACAGGGAGACCGGCATGGCTATGCAGCGGCATAAAATTTTGAATAAATTCAATCTTCTGGGGGCTGCGGCATCCATCGCGCTGTTGACCGGGTGCGCGAGTCTGGACGCACGGGAAACGTCTGCTGAGCTGGTGGAGACCACGGCCGAGACGGCGCCGGTAATTTTGCCCTATATGGACGCGTCCCTGAGCCCGGAGGCCCGCGCCAGGGATCTCGTCAGCCGCATGACGCTGGAAGAGAAAGCCGCCCAAATGTATGACAAGGCTGCCGGCATTCCGCGCCTTGGTCTGCACGAATACAATTGGTGGAACGAGGCCCTGCACGGGGTCGCGCGCGCAGGGCACGCAACCGTCTTCCCGCAGGCAATTGGCCTGGCCTCGACCTGGGACGAAGACCTGATGCTGGAGATCGCCACGACGATTTCCGACGAGGGCCGCGCCAAGCATCACTATTACGCCTCTGAAGATGTGTACGCCATGTATGGCGGCCTGACCTTCTGGTCGCCGAACATCAACATCTTCCGGGACCCGCGCTGGGGCAGGGGTCAGGAAACCTATGGCGAAGACCCGTTCCTGACGGGCCGCATGGCTGTGAATTTCGTCAACGGCATCCAGGGCGATGACGACAAATACCTGAAAGCCATTGCGACAGTGAAACATTACGCCGTCCATTCCGGCCCTGAGCCGTCGCGCCACCGCGACGATTATCACGCCTCTGATGCCGATCTCTGGGAAACCTATCTGCCGGCCTTCAAGATGGCGTTCGACGAGACAGATGTCGGCTCGGTCATGTGCGCCTATAACGCCGTCTGGGGCGCGCCAGCCTGTGGCAGCGAACGGCTAATGGTGGATTTGCTGCGCGATGAATTGAAGTTCGACGGCTATGTGGTTTCCGACTGCGGCGCGATTGGCGACTTCTACTATGACGAAGCGAAACATGAGGCAGGCGAAGCGCCCTATGCGGCGCATGACTATGTTGATACGCGCGCCGAAGCAGCCGCCCTGTCGGTGAAGATGGGAACCGACCTCAATTGCGGGGATGGTGAAGGCAACAAAATGGATGCCCTGCCAGACGCCGTGGCACAGGGCCTGATCGATGAGGCCACCATCGACCAGTCGGTTGAGCGGCTCTACACTGCACTGTTCCGCCTTGGCATGTACGATGATCCCGCATTGGTGCCGTGGGCCGATACGCCGCTCGATATCGTGGCGAGTGACGAACACATTGCCCTGTCTGAGCAGGCAGCGCGCCAGTCCCTTGTCCTGTTGAAGAATGACGGCATCTTGCCGCTGGCGCCCGAGACCAAGGTTGCCGTGATCGGTCCAAATGCCGACAATTGGTGGACGCTGGTGGCAAACTACTATGGCCGCCCAACCCAGCCCGTTACGGCGTTGGAAGGCGTGAAGGAAAAGATCGGTGCCGAGAACGTCACCTATGCAGTCGGCTCGACCATCGCGGGCGACAATTACTCCAACTACAAGCCTGTGCCTGCTTCCGCTCTGTTCCATGAGGATACCGACGGCAATCTCGTGCCGGGCGTGAAGGCGGCCTACTATCCCAACAAGACGCTCGAAGGCGAGCCGACGCTGGAACAGGTCGAAGAGAAGATCGACTTCTACTGGGACCGCACCCCCAGCACAGGCGGTTTGAATGACGAATTCAGCGCGACTTGGGACGGCGTGATCGTGCCCGAAGCTGATGGCGTCTATCGTTTCCAGCCTTCGCGGTGGAGTGAGGTCGAGATCAATGGGGAAGCCGTCGGCGAGATGGACGGCGTCGAAATGCAGGCAGGTGAAGCCTATTCTTTCCGTATGGTGCTGAAATTCGACAGTGGCTGGCCGCGCGACCAGCTGGACAAATACGCCTATCTCAACTGGACAGACGTTTCCCGTGACCTGAAAGCCGAAGCCATGGCGGCGGCAGAAGATGCAGACGTGATCCTGTTCTTCGGCGGCATTGATGCCAATCTCGAAGGCGAGGAAATGGGCGTCGAGCTCGATGGCTTCCTCGGCGGTGACCGCACGCATATCAAGCTGCCGGAAAGCCAAGAGACTTTGCTGAAAGCGCTGCACGCCACGGGCAAGCCTGTCGTGATGGTGAACTTCTCCGGCTCGGCGATGGGCCTGAATTGGGAGAACGAGAATTTGCCGGCCATCGTGCAGGCCTTCTATCCGGGCGAGCAGGCGGGCAAGGCCATTGCAGACCTGCTCTGGGGTGAATTCAGCCCGTCGGGCCGGCTGCCGGTGACCTTCTACAAGTCAGTCGATGATCTGCCGGACTTTGGCGACTATTCGATGGCGAACCGGACGTATAAATATTACGAGGGCGAGCCGCTCTATCCATTCGGCCACGGCCTCTCTTATACCAGCTTCGACTATAGCGGCCTGTCGGTGCCGGAGACGCATGACGCCTCAGAGCCTCTGCCGGTCAGCGTGACTGTGACAAATACGGGCGACATGCCCGGCCGGGAAGTGGTGCAGGCCTATATCCAGCATCAAGACCGGGCGCACGCCGCCATTCCCCAGGTCGAGCTGGTGGCGTTCGAGGTCGTGGAACTTGCCCCTGGAGAAAGCCAAACTGTCAGCCTTACGCTATCGGCAGAGCGCATTGGCTACTACGCGATCGATGGGAAGTTCGTCACACCGCAGGGCACCGAAGCCATCCTCAGTTTGGGCAGTGGTCAGCCCGGCTTTGTTAAGGATAGTGCCATCAAAACCAGTTCTGTTCGCTTTGAGCGGAACGAGTAGTTCTACCTCACAATTTGATGGATAGTTGAGACGGGCCTGCTTCCAAGCAGGCCCGCCGCCTTTTACATGACAGGTGGACGCCAGTCCTTGCAAACGACTTGCAAAGCCCTTTCGATCCTGTAGTGTTTACTACAGATTGTGCGGGGGGATGATTGCCGGAAGTGACGACCTGTGCCGACAAGTGGAAAGACGGTTACGGCGTCAGGCAGTCTGCCCGTTTCCGTAACCGTCCCGCGTCCCACTTTGGCAATGCAGTATCGGAATGCCACCCAGCCTGGTGTCTAGTTGGTGGTACCTTATCGGGAACGAACCGTTCTCGAGCCTCCACATTGGTAATTTTACATACCACTGGTATGTTAGATCGACAACCGAAAAGCTAAACATGTCCAACCGTCGATCCAAAAAGGCCAGTGAGACACGCTCAGCCATTCTGAGCGCGGCGCGGCAACGTTTTACCGATGAAGGATTTGAAGCGAGTCTCTCAAGTATTGTGGAAGATGCGGGGATCACCAAGGGTGCCCTGTTCCATCATTTCGAGAACAAGCAGGCGCTCTATTATGAGGTCTGGCGAACCTTGCAACAGGAAATGAACCAGGACACGCAGGCGGCCGCCGCGGAGGGCCGGTCTTCGGGCGATCCATATTCGGCAATGCTCGCTGGTGCGCGCCGGTATCTGGAGTGGGCCGCGCGGCCCGACTATCAGAGGATTGTGCTGATCGATGGTCGTGCGGCACTGGGACGGGACTGGTATGAGGCCGATTTTGATCTCAGCCAAAAAAGTGTGCGGGTTGGCGTCGAATACCTTGTCCAACAGGGGGCTATAGCGACCGAAAATGCGGCATCTTCTGCAGTCATCCTGCAGGGGGCGTTGAACGGGGCGGGCGTCGCGCTCAGCCGGCAAGTGCCGGGTGTGACAGTCGAGTCGATCTACAACACGATTGAACACCTATTGCGGAAATTGTCCTGATTCAGTTGGCCGTCGCTCAGTCCAGCGGGATCGCGAGCCCATTTATCGCGGGATTTACGCGCCACCACCCTGCAATGCCATAGCGCAGACGCGCTGTTGGCTCGACGGCATGCGGGATCGTCTCCGACAGCATGAACACCGCCCCGCCGCCTTCCGGGACAATGCAGGCAACGGGAGAGGCTTCATCGGTCGCGCCTTCCGGCCAGACCAGCAGCGCGCCACCATCGTCTACGCTCCAAGCCTCGTTCAGGTAGACCACGATCGACACGATCCGATTTTTCGCGCCTTCGAAACTATCGAGATGGCGATCATAGAAGCCCCCTTCCGGATAGACGGCGTAGCAGGCTTCGAACTCGAACAGGCCAAGCAGAAGGGTGCGGTTGAGAAACTCCCGCCAGTGTTCAGCCCATTCGGCAAAGGCCAATTGGGCGGCGCTGGAGCCATCAAGCCATGTGATGCGTGTCTTGCGGATGGAGCGGTCGACCTGAAAGTCATCATCGCGCCCGATTCCGGCCGGGGCCAGTGTGGCGTCTGCGTCCAGTCTCTGAATCTCTGCGCGCATGGCGGCCAGCAAGGTATCTGGCAGCAAGCCTGGCTGCCATGACCAGCCCTGGCTTGCAAGGTCTGCGGCGACGCAGCCGAGACGATTGTCACCCGGTAGGGGAAGGGGAGCGTCCATGCTGGGCCGGAATGTCGGGCGCGGTGGCCGGTATCAGGACTTGTGCGCGGCCATCAGGTCCGCAAAGCGCTGGAACAGGTAGAAGCTGTCCTGGGGGCCGGGACTGGCTTCCGGATGATGCTGTACGGAAATGATCGGGCGGTTTTTCACGGCGAGGCCAGAATTGGTGCCATCAAAGAGTGAGCGATGGCTCTCCTCGACCTCCTCAGGCAGCGTGGACGGGTCTACTGTGAAGCCATGATTCATCGACACAATCTCGACCTTGCCGGTGACCAGGTCTTTTACCGGGTGGTTTGCGCCATGGTGACCCTGAGCCATCTTCATGGTCTTGGCGCCAAGTGCGAGGGCGAGCAGTTGGTGGCCAAGGCAAATGCCGAGAATTGGCAGGCCCTTGTTGATGACTGCGCGGATCATGTCGCCGGAACGGGCAATCGTCGCGGCGGGGTCGCCGGGACCGTTGGAAAAGACCACACCATCGGGATTAAGGGCGAAAATCTCGTCCGCGGTGGCATCGCCATTCACGACACTGGTGCGGATGCCAGTCTGGGCCAGATTGCGCAGGATGTTCTTCTTTACGCCGAAATCAACAACGACGACATGGTGTTTGGCGTCGGCCATGTCGCTATAGCCGCCGGAAATCTGCCACAGGCGCTGAGCATTCTCGAAGGGCGCATCTGTATCTACATCTGCGGCAAGGTCAGCAGTTTCCAGGCCGTTCCAGGCGCGGGCAGCCTCAATGAGCGCATCAAGGTCGATATTACCGTCCTGCTTGTGGCAAATTGCGGCTTTCTGCATGCCTTGCTCGCGCACGATGCGCGTGATGGCGCGGGTGTCGACGCCTGACAGGGCAACAATATTGCGGCGGGTCAGCCAGTCGCCGAATTCCTCGCCAGACCGCCAGTTGGACGCCGCTGTGATCGGCTCGCGGAAAATCGTGCCGCAGGCCCCATTCGCGCCGGGAAGCGAGGATTCCTCGTGATCATCAGCATTTGCGCCGACATTGCCCACATGCGGGAAGGTGAAGAGCACGATCTGCGATGAGTAGGAGGGGTCTGTCAGGATCTCCTGATAGCCTGTGATGGCTGTGTTGAAACAGAGCTCACCGACGTGTACGCCCTCGGCACCTGCACCTTTTCCCAAGAAAATAGTGCCGTCAGACAAGGCGATAGCTCCCGTGGCGGTTGAGCTGGCTTGCTTTTTGCTTTGTTCGGACATATTTGGCTGGCCTTCCGGGATCGTTGTCAGACGGTTAACTCTCTCCGCCGACATTTTTCCGGGTAATGGGACTGAGTCCCTGCAACGTCAAGCATAGACGAACGTTGCTGGTGTGAAAGGCGTATTTTGAATGGGCCACGAAGATAAATCTGACATGATGACGCTTAAAGCGCGCGTTGCGCAGGCATTGCATGCCGAGCGCGAAAAGGACGGTGGCTGTACCACCCGCCTGTCGACGCTGCGCCTGATTGATGCGGCCATTCGTGACCGTGATGTGTGCGCCCGTGGGCGTGGCGACAGCGAAGGCTGTCCGGATGCCGACGTGCGTAACGTGCTCGAAATCATGATCGCCCAGCGCGAAACAGCAGCCGACGAGCATGATGATGCCGGCCGTATCGAAGATGCCATTCGTGAGCGCGAAGAAATCGAGATTATCCGCAAATTCCTGCCTGAGCCGCTCTGTACGAAGGCGCTTGAAGAGGCTGTTGAAGAAGTGGTTGAAGACCTCGGCGCCAGCAAACTGAAGGATATCGGTCGGTGCATGTCGGCCCTGAAACAACGCTATCCCGGAAAGATCGAATCCGGCACCGCCGGCAAGGTCATGCGCAAGGCGCTGACATCGAACAAGGCGTCGGCAAAATAGCCGATGGCCCAGCTGGTTAATTCTGCGAAAGGTTGGAACAAAGGCCGCTAGAGGTCCGTTGGTTGTGCATTGATCACAACGAAAGGACTTTGAAATGAAACGGCTTTTTCTGACTACGAGTGCGGCTGCCCTGATGATGGGTGTTGTGGCCTGTTCGGGCGCTGATACCCACACACAGACCGCTGAGACCGATACAACGGCGATGACCGAGACCGCGACCTATGATGGCGAGTTCGACACCGAAAATGATGTTTACGGCGATGCGACGACCGAGACCAATATGGCCGAGGCTGACCGCGACGACTATGTACTGACATCTGGCGAATTCCTCACATCTGAGCTGATCGGCGAAGAAGTCATGGACTCCAATGGCGAGGAAGTTGGCGAAGTTGAAGACGTCATGCTGGCGTCGGGTACGATGGAACCAATGCTGATCATTCGTGATGGTTTTGCCGGTGATCTGCACGCCGTGTCATTCGAGCAAGCCTCAATCTGGTTCGACGAGGAAGGTGAACCTGCTGCGCGTATGGATCTGACCGAGGAAATGCTGGATGACCTCCAGGAGTTCGAGCAGAATGGCATGAACGACTATCGTCTTGCGTCAGAGCTGACTGGCACGAACATCAATCTGGCTTTCAATGACAAGGACGTGCGCGTCACAGACCTGATCATGAAGACAGACGGCCAGGCCAAGTATGCTGTTGTGTCTGATGGCATCGTCGAAGCTGTGACGGATAAACGCTTCCTGATCGATCCTGCGAAGATCATGGTTGCCCAAGGCGACAGCGATGGCGAGATCGTCATCGACCTGAGCGAACAGGAATTCAACAGTGCTTTGGGTTTCACGGCTGACATCGACTAAGCCATTTCCTTTGGCATCAAGATCAGGCCCCGCTCGCGCGGGGCCTTTTTTGTGCAATTCCGGTTCCTCAGCAGGCAGGGGAGCGTTCCCCCAATTCCCCATTGAGGCTACACTGCGCCGCTATGAGTTCCCCTGTCCGCATTCCTGATGGCTTCGTCGATGAACTGAAGGCCCGTATCCGGCCTTCGGATGTGATCGGCCGCAAGGTGAAGCTGACCAAGAAGGGCAAGGAATGGGTCGGGCTGTCGCCGTTCACGGCCGAGAAGACACCGAGCTTCTACGTCAACGACCAGAAGCGCATCTTCAAATGCTTTTCGTCCGGCATGGGTGGTGATGTCATCAGTTTCGTAATGGAGACCGAGCGGCTCTCCTTCATGGAAGCGGTTGAGAAGCTGGCCGAAGAGGCCGGCATGGAATTGCCGAAGTCCGATCCGCGTGCCGCTGAAGCCTATGACCATCGCAAACGGTTGCAGGAAGTCTGCGAAGCAGCCGCGTCGTATTTCGAAGAACGACTGCAATCGTCCGAAGGCGCCGCGGCGCGCGAATACCTTGAGGGCAGGGGATTGAAGCCCGCGGCCTGGAAGCGCCACAGGCTGGGCTATGCGCCGGATGATTGGCGCAAGACGAGCGCGCACCTGAAGGCCGAAGGGTTTACCGCCGCCGAGATTCTGGAAGCTGGCCTGACCAAGGAAAGCGACAAGGGCGGGGAGCCCTATGATGCGTTCCGGGGCCGACTCATGTTTCCGATTCCTGACAGCCGGGGCGGAATCATCGCCTTTGGCGGTCGCGGGCTGACGCCGGACGCGAAGCCGAAATACCTCAATTCCGGCGACACGCCGCTATTTCACAAATCTCGCGTGCTCTACCGCTACAAGGCGGCACGCGAGGCGCTGGGGCATGGTGAGGGCGGCGGCCTGATTGTCTGCGAAGGCTATATGGACGCCATCGCACTGACCGAGGCAGGCTTCGGTCAGGCGGTTGCCCCTCTTGGCACGGCGCTGACCGAGGAGCAGATCAGCCTGCTCTGGCGCGCTGGTCCGGAGCCGGTATTGTGTTTCGATGGTGACCGGGCTGGTCTTGGCGCCGCCTATCGCGCCGTTGACCGCGCGCTGCCGCATGTCGAGCCAGGCCGGTCCTTGTTCTTCGTGCTGTTGCCAGACGGCATGGATCCGGATGACCTGATCCGCGAGCGTGGACCGATGGCGATGGGCGAAGCACTGGACGGGCGAATCGCCCTGTCGGAACTGCTCTGGCTGCGCGAGCGCGATGCTGAGCCCTTGGATACGCCGGAACGTCAGGCCGGATTGGAGGCGCGGCTGATGCAGGCTGCAGCCCAGATCAAGCATCCCGGCGTCAAGGCGGCCTATGAGCGTGACTTGCGCGCGCGCATGAAGGATCATTTCTGGCAGATCCGTCAGGCCAAGCGGCAGAGTTCCTTTACCAACGGCAAGCCCGGAGGACGGGGGCAGGGCGGCGCGTACCCCTATGGAGGCAGCCCATCAACAGGGCCGCAAACCGGCGGCAAACAGAGCCCCGGTGTCCTGCTGCTGATGCAGGCCATTGCCAGTCCTGCAATCTTGTCCGGGATGGAAGAGACGCTGATCGCGGCGGATTTCCGCAATGTAATGTCCAACCGGTTGCGCGACCTGCTCGTTGATTTCCTGATCGAAAACAGGGAGCTGACTTTCGACGCCGTATTGGAATTGCTGGCGCGGGAGGGGCATGAGCGGGAAGTCTCCCAGATCGACATGACGCAGGTATCGCGGATCAATGTTGACGATCCGGCCTACCGGTCCTGGAAAGCTGCGATCGAGGTGTTCATCCCGGTCGACACCGCCCCATCTGCGGATGACGAAGTGCGGCGTCTCAAATTGAAACGTCGACTGGTGGCCGAGAAGCGCAAGGCCTATGAGGAGCGTGTTCTGGTCGATCAGCAGGAAAAGGCGATGGGCAAGGCGAATATCGGCGATTTCTGGAAACAGTTCGAAGAGAAGAACCCCTGGTTCAAGCCAGATGGCTCCAGCAATTAGGCATCGCGGCTTCAAACGCAGGAAAACCTATTGACCGCAACGCAATCCATGCCCATTTACTGTAAGCAGGGAACATGCGCGCTGACAAACTGCTCAAACACTATCCTCATCTGCCTCTGAACGCGGTTTTTGAACCCGAGGCAAAGGACTGGCCAACGGCCATCGAGCAATTTCTGGAAGACGGACGTTCACACGAGCCTGCTCTTGACCGTGGCATGGATGCTGCGTGCAAGGGATCGACCCTGCCGTCATGTATATGGCACAGGCGTCTTCAGCTCGTTGAGAACCGAACGGTCCTGCGGGACCGCATGTACGAGGCAGCAGGAACAGTCAGCGAAAGCTAACAGGCAGGTATTATTTTGGGAGAGTTCTCGGCAAGCGCAGTCGGGGTCCTCACAGGAGAGATTTGAATGGCAACAGCCACCAAGAAAAAGAACGTCTCCGGCGATGGCGACCGTGATGACGACAAGGACAATGAAAACGGCCTGGTCGATTTCAATGCGACCGACGTCAAGAAAGTCCTGAAGCGCGCTCAGAAGCGCGGCTTCATCACGCATGACGAAATCAACGCTCTGCTTCCCAATGACGAAATGACCTCCGACCAGATCGAGGACGTGATGTCCCAGATCTCCGAACAGGGCATTGCAGTGGTCGAGAGCGAAGAAGAAGCCGAAGCCGAAGGCAAGGCGCTCACCAAAATTGAAGACAAGAAAGTCGTTGCCAAGAAGGGCAATGCGCGCGGTTCTGACCGCACCGATGATCCGGTCCGCATGTACCTGCGCGAAATGGGCGCTGTTGAGCTGCTGTCGCGTGAAGGTGAGATCGCGATTGCCAAGCGCATTGAGGCTGGTCGCGATGCGATGATCCGCGGGCTGTGCGAAAGCCCGCTGACCTTCGAAGCCATGATGGTCTGGCGCGACGAGCTTGTGAACGAGCGCATCTTGTTGCGTGACCTGATCGACCTTGAGGCCACCTATGGCGCGGAAAACCCGCCGCCTGAGCCAAAGCCCAAGGAAGAAGAAGACGAAGCGGACGAGGCGAAAGCCGAAGGCGAAGAATCCTCAGACGATGATGACGACGAGGACGAGGATGATGCTGCGGCAATGTCCATGTCCGCCATGGAAGCCGAACTGCGCGATGGCGTTCTGGCCAAGCTGGACGAGATCGCCGACGATTTTGCGAAATACCGCAAGCTGCAGGACAAGCTCGTCAACCGCCGCCTCGAAGGCAAGGACCTGACGCCGAAGGCTCAGGAAGAGTATGACTCGCTGTCAAATTCGATCGTCGAAAACCTGAAGACGATCCACATCAACAATGCCCGGATCGAAGCGCTGGTCGAACAGCTCTATGCTATCAACAAGAAGCTGATGGGCATGGAAGGCAAGCTGATGCGCATGGGCGATGCCTATGGCGTGCCGCGCAAGGAATTCCTCGAAAACTATTTTGGCCGCGAACTGGAGCCGGACTGGCTGGACGCGGTCAAGGGCCTGTCGGCCAAGTGGAAGCGCTTTGCCGAAGGCAAGGAAGCCGAGATCACCGAGTCCCGCGACAATATTTCCGAGATCGCGCAGGAAATCGGTATTCCGATCGATGATTTCCGCCGTATCGTGCAGACGGTGCAGAAGGGTGAACGCGAAGCGCGCATCGCCAAGAAGGAAATGGTCGAGGCGAACCTCCGCCTCGTGATCTCCATCGCGAAGAAATACACCAATCGTGGCCTGCAATTCCTGGATCTCATCCAGGAAGGCAATATCGGCCTGATGAAGGCTGTCGACAAATTCGAATACCGCCGCGGTTACAAATTCTCGACTTATGCCACCTGGTGGATCCGTCAGGCGATTACCCGGTCCATCGCGGACCAGGCCCGCACGATCCGTATCCCGGTGCACATGATAGAGACGATCAACAAGATCATCCGTACCCAGCGCCAGATGCTGCACGAGATCGGCCGCGAGCCGACCCCCGAAGAACTGGCCGAAAAGCTGGGCTTGCCGCTGGAAAAGATCCGCAAGGTTCTGAAGATCGCGAAAGAGCCAATTTCTCTGGAAACGCCGATTGGCGACGACGAGGATTCAAACCTCGGCGACTTCATCGAGGACAAGATGGCGCTTCTGCCTGTCGACGCCGCGATCCAGTCGAATCTGCGCGAAACGACGACGCGCGTGCTCGCCTCGCTTACGCCGCGTGAAGAACGCGTGCTGCGCATGCGCTTCGGCATCGGTATGAACACGGATCACACGCTGGAAGAAGTCGGCCAGCAATTCTCGGTGACCCGCGAACGAATCCGCCAGATCGAAGCCAAGGCGCTCCGCAAACTGAAGCATCCGAGCCGCAGCCGCAAACTGCGCAGCTTCCTGGATACATAAGGCGCAAGCGCCGATCCAAGTTTGAAAAAGGCGGCCCGTCGAGGCCGCCTTTTTTGCTTTTGGATTTGTCGAAGCGTGACTAGCCTGCCGCGTTCAGCGCCTGATCCAGATCTGCGATCAGGTCGCCGGCGTCTTCGATGCCGATGGAGAGGCGGACCGTGTTGGGCGCGGCGCCAGCGGCGATCTGCTGTTCTTCGGTTAACTGGCGGTGCGTGGTGGAGGCCGGGTGGATGACCAGGCTGCGCGCGTCACCGAGGTTCGCGACATGGCTGAACAGGTTCAGGCCGCCGACAAATTTTGTGCAGGCTTCATAGCCGCCTTTCAGCTGGACCGTGAACAGGGCGCCAGCCCCTTTCGGGCAGATTTTCGGGATGCGATCCTTGTAGGGCGAGGAGTCGAGCCCGGCATAGGTGACACCAGCAACCGCATCATGACCTTCCAGCCACGCGGCAATCTTCTTGGCGTTTGCAATGTGTTTCTCCATCCGCATGGAGAGCGTCTCGATGCCCATCAGCGTATAATGCGCCGCCTGCGGGTTGAGCGTCATACCGAGGTCGCGCAGGCCAATGGCAATGCCGTGGAAGGTGAACGCGGCGGGGCCGAATGTCTCGTGGAAGTTCAGGCCGTGATAGGCCGGTTCGGGCTGCGACAGGGACGGGAATTTGTCAGAGGCTGACCAGTCGAATTTTCCGGAATCGACAATCGCGCCGCCGGTCACCGTGCCATTGCCGGTCATGTATTTCGTCAGCGAGTGAACGACCAGCGTCGCGCCATGCTCGATCGGACGGCAGAGATAGGGCGTGGCCGTTGTATTATCGACGATCAGCGGGATGCCCGCGCCATCGGCGATTTCGGCGATCGCGTCGAGGTCCGTGATATAGCCGCCCGGATTGGCGATGGTCTCGCAGAAGATGGCGCGCGTGTCGTCGTCAATCGCGGCCTTCACGGCGTCGAGATCGTCAAAGTCCACGAAGGTGGCCGACCAGCCGAAGCGTTTGAAGGTCTGGCTGAACTGGGTGATCGTGCCGCCATAGAGGCGCGTCGAGGCGACGATGTTGCGGCCGGGGGCCATCAACGGGAACAGCGCCATGATCTGGGCCGCATGACCGGACGAACAGCAGACAGTGCCCGCGCCGCCTTCCAGCGCGGTGATCCGGTCCCCAAGGGCGGCCACGGTCGGATTGGTCAGGCGGGAATAGATATAGCCGACTTCCTGCAGGCCGAAGAGCGCGGCGGCATGGTCTGCGTCGCGGAAGACATAGGCCGTTGTCTGGTAAATCGGCACCTGACGCGCGCCAGTGGTGGGGTCCGGGTTTGCGCCCGCATGAATCTGCAGGGTGTCGAACCCCATTGGCTTGCCGTCGGTCATGTCGGCTCTCCCTCTTTGAGTGGTGTTGCTTCCCCCGTTCGGGCAGGGGCTCAGTTGAACGTATCACACTGGCGGGGGTCGCCGCTCTCATAACCCCGGGTCAGCCATTCCATGCGTTGTTGGGCCGAGCCATGCGTGAAGCCTTCGGGCGAGACGCGACCGGTCGAGCGCTTTTGCAGCATGTCGTCGCCAATGGCATTGGCGGTCTTCAGTCCCTCTGCCATGTCACCGCGTTCGAGTGCGACCTGGCCATTGGAGGCCTCTGCGGCGCGGGCGGCCCATACGCCGGCATAGCAATCGGCCTGCAGTTCGAGCGCGACCGAATACTTGTTGGCTTCGGCCTGATTACGAGCCTGTTGCTGTGCCTTGCGGACCTGTTGTGAGGCGCCGGTCAGCGTCTGCACATGATGGCCGAACTCGTGTGCGATGACGTAAGCGCGGGCGAAATCTGCGCCGGACGCGCCCAGCTGGGTTTCCATCTGCTGCCAGAAGGAGAGGTCGAGATAGATGGTCTGGTCGGCCGGGCAATAAAAAGGCCCCATCGCGGCCTGGCCATAGCCGCATCCCGTGCCCGTGCCTTGCGTGTAGATGACGGTATTCGGCTTCTTATAGCCGTCGAGCAGCTCGGCCCAGACATCGTTGACGTTCGTTCCGACAACATCGACGAACTGGCCGGCCTCATCCTCTGGGGTGCCGACTTCGCCGGATTGCTGTTGCTGGCCGGATGACATGCCGCTGCTGGCTTCAAGCAGGGGCTGGGGGTCAATGCCCAGGAAATAGGACACGACCAGCGCGATCAAGACAAAGCCGATGCCGCCGCCCGCAAGCTTGCCGCCGCTCATGCCGCGCCTGTCCTCGACGTTTCCGCCTCTGCGTCCACCTTTCCAGCGCATGTCCCACTCCGTGCAATTGGTTAATCCAGTTAAGTATTTGGATACAGGGCGCAGCGTGAGCCGTCACCCCGCAAAGTCATCTGCCGATTGCCGGGCGCAAGATGGACGGGTATTCGGAAGCGATGCAGACCCAACTCACGATTTCGACGCGCGGTTCCGGCCTTTATGAGTTCACCCGCGATGCGGCAGCCTTCGTAGCCGGAGAGGGCGATGGCCTGCTGACCCTGTTCTGCCAGCACACCTCCTGTTCGCTGCTGGTGCAGGAGAATGCCGATCCGGACGTGCAGCGGGATTTGCAGGCCTTCTTCCGGCGCCTTGTGCCGCCCGCCAATGACCCTTCCATGGACTATCTGGTGCATCGCACCGAGGGGCCGGACGACATGCCCGCCCACATCAAGGCCGCCCTCACGCAGACCTCGCTCTCTATTCCGGTGTCGGGCGGGCGCATGGCGCTTGGCACATGGCAGGGCATATATTTGTTCGAGCATCGCGACGCCCCGCACACCCGGCGCGTGGTCGCTCATTTCCTCACATCAAGCTGAGGGTTGCTGGGCGGGCAAGCCAAACGCGCCTCGCAAATGCGCATCGAAGCGTTCGAAGTCTGCCGCGATTGTCGGCGCCTTGGAAACATCATATGCCGCAAAGCTCGGCAGGGCCTGCATACCGAAAAATCGGAAATTCAAATGCACCGGCCAGAGCAGGTCTTCGACGGAGCGACCTTCAAAGAAATTCTGGTTCGGATCGCCAAATGCCGTTCGCGGCGCATTGAGTGTGAGCGACAGCATGTATTGCGTTTCGGTCAGGTGACCGCCGCTGCCATATTGACGGGACGGGTCCTTGCGGCTGCGCCCGTCTCCCTTTGACAGGCGGCCATCCATACCGGCGGTGTATACCTCATCGAGATAACGCTTCAGAGACCAGGGCAAGCCCATGGAGTTCAGGGGGAACTGAATGAGTATCTTATCGGCCCAGAGTTGATTGGCGACCTCTTCTTCCGTGTCCCATCCATCTGCCACATGATTGGTGCGAATGTTCCAATCGGCCGCCTCGAATATACGCCGAGCGCATTCGGCAAAGGCAGCGTTCAGCGTACCGGGAGAGGTTGGAAAGGGCTGGTGACCATTGACGATGAGGACATTTGTCATCCTCTCCTTCTGGCTGGGCCATCAAAGGATCGCAACTGCATGAGGCCATAA
Organism: Hyphomonas sp. UBA4494; assembly: GCF_002388935.1. Lineage (NCBI taxonomy): Bacteria > Pseudomonadati > Pseudomonadota > Alphaproteobacteria > Hyphomonadales > Hyphomonadaceae > Hyphomonas > Hyphomonas sp. UBA4494. Next base: position 40,674 of record NZ_DGNK01000038.1, on the reverse strand, counting down.
GTGCTGCTAACAGGGGAGGGTTGGTGGTCGCGTGAGCGGATCAGCCGCCCAGTGCTTTCCAGCGTATCATGGCCTCGCATGTGTTTTCGCCCTGGAAGGCAGACTTGGCGGCGCCATTGAATTGATCGGAGACGGATGCGGCCCAGACCGCAGCGGCCGCGTCATAGGATGTGAATCCGATCTCGGAAAGGCCACGCTCAATCCGGTTGCAGATCAGGCCGGCAACGTCCGGGTCAGCCGAGCTGTTGAGGTAGGAGATGCGATCTGACAGGTCGAGCCGTGAGAAGATGTAATCATACACGGTCAGGTCTTCACCAACGTCAAAAGCCAGGATGTCGCCTGAAGTGACGCCGGTAAAGTCCGGGTATCCGGTATCCGAAACACCTGCTGTGAAAATGGACGGGATCGGCTGGTCCAGATACACGGCCCATTGACCGATGGCGCCTTTGCCGCGCGTGTCCTTGATATCATTCGTGTCCGGCAATTGTGCGGAGACAACGAGGATCGGCTTGTCGCTCCATGCCTTCACGGAAAACGCGCTGACCGATTGCTCCGTTATCGACTGACCGAACAGGGTGCTGGTGGAGTTATTCAGGAAGTTGGAAGCCTCCATCATCAGGGGCGCATTGAAATAGGTGACCAGTGTGGAAGTCGGTGCGATCAGATTGGCGGCGGTGGTCAGCGCCCCCATCACATTGGCGCTGGCTGAAGATTCCTTTTCATCCGACAACTGCAGGCGAAAGCGTGCCTCAATGGTCGTGTTGGGTCCGACCTTGAAGTAAGGCGTGGCATAGACCGAGATGCTTTCGTTCGTCGTCCAGGATTCGCCCTCGCGGTTATTCGAGGAAAAGGTGGAGGAGAAGAGCGCGTTGGTTGCGGTGATGTCCGGCTTGGCCACATCGAATTCGGCGATCAGGGTGCGGGTAATGCTGCGCGATGACATCATGCGAGAGAACCAGCCCCGGCTCTCCTCGTCATAATTGCGAGCCTCAACTTCCTGACTGCGCACGCCGGACGTCACGCCTTCCATGTCATAAGCGTCGGGTTTCAGCGTGACGATCTGGATGCGCGTGTAACGGTCCTGCAGCATGTCTCCGAACTCAGAATAGACGGCTGCCTCGTCAATCGCGACATCGATATAGGGGAGGTAGTCCTTGGCGGGCACGGCGCCGCCGCTGGCGCGGCCGGTATGGCGCCGCACGGTGGGGGTTGGCGCGCCGAGAAAGTCATCATCACCGGGATTGGGTATGCCGCGCACGGGTCCATTGGGTGCCTGCCCGTCTGCGGGCGGCGGAGACGCGGGTGCGGGGTCCGGGCTGGACGCGCAGCCGGCGACGATCATTGCGATGGCGATGGCGCTTGCTGACACCTGTTTCATGTCGTTCTTCCCCTGTATTATTCCCCAGCCTTACAGATTGTTAACAGACGAAATCCTGCAAGGCGACCCATTTTGATACGGAATTCGCGAGATAGGGGTATGGGAGCGAGGGTATGTCATGACCTCGCGTGAAGGTGAGGCCCAAGCGTCCAATATCGTCTTTACTCACATTTGCTGCGATGCAATAAGCGCCTTGCGCAAGGCCGCAGGCCTTCCTATATGCTCATTATGAGCATAATGATGCGCTCATAATAATCCGGGAGGATCCATCCTTGTTGCTCAACATGCTGAAAGCGAAACTGCATTCTGCGACCGTCACGCAGTGCGACCTTCACTATGAAGGCTCGGTATCGATCGACCAGGACCTGCTGGACGCCTCGGGCATCTTGCCGAATGAGCGCGTGGATATCTGGAACGTCACCAATGGCGCTCGCATCCAGACCTATGCTTTGGAAGCTCCCCGCGGTTCGAAGACGATCGGTGTGAACGGCGCGGCGGCCCGCCACTTTGCGGCCGGTGACAAAGTCATCATTGCGGCCTTTGCCGGGATCGATGCCGACAAGGCCCGCCAGCATGCGCCGACCGTTGTGCTGCTCGACGACCACAACGAGATCAAGCGCCCCGTCTAGCCGGGGCGGTCATCAAACGACAATTCAGTCTTTCAGGACGTTCGCGATGATTTCGAACGAGCTCAGGCGCTTGTCGACATCATACATGTCGGAGACGATCATCAGCTCGTCGGCCTGTGTGCGGGCGAGCAGGGCCTCGACGCCGCGTTTCACCGTATCCGCGTCCCCAATAATGCTGAAATTCAGCATGTGTGACGCGCGCATTTTCTCTTCCGGCGTCCAATAGGTGTCGATGTCGTCAATCGGCGGCTGGGTCAGCTTGCGGTCGCCGCGCACGAGGTTTGCGAACGACATCTGCTGGGAGGTCGCTAGATACTTGGCTTCCTCGTTCGTCTCGGCAGCGATGATGTTCACGCCGATCAGCGCGTAGGGCGTCTTCTGCCGATCTGATGGCTGGAAGTTCGCACGATAGGTGGCCAGCGCATCATCCAGTGCCTGGGGTGCGAAATGCGAGGCAAACCCGTAAGGCAGGCCATAGGCCGCAGCGACCTGCGCGCCGAAAAGGCTGGAGCCGAGAATCCACAAAGGCACGTTCGAATTGGAGCCGGGGACGGCTTCGATCTGCTGGCCGGGCTCGACCGGGCCGAGGAAGGCCTGCAGTTCCAGCACATCCTGGGGGAAGCGGTCGGCGCTGTTGGGATCCCGACGCAGCGCACGCAGCGTCATCTGGTCGGTGCCGGGGGCGCGGCCCAGGCCAAGGTCGATCCGGCCCGGATAGAGCGCCTCCAGCGTGCCGAACTGTTCCGCGATGATATAGGGCGCGTGATTGGGCAGCATGATGCCGCCAGCGCCAACGCGCAGGGTCTTCGTGCCAGCCGCAATGTGCGAGACGACGAGCGAGGTAGCCGCCGTCGTGACGGCTTTCATATTGTGGTGTTCGGCGACCCAAAGCCGCTTGTAGCCAAGGGCCTCGGCGTGCTGGCCGAGGCGCCGGGCATCATTCAGCGCGTCGGCGCGGGTAAAGCCCTCGCGCACGCGTCCGAGTTCCAGGATCGAAAGTTCAGCCACATCAAGGCCCCTTGCATTGCGTCCCTGAGACATGGGGACCGCGCCGCCAAAGCCAAGCCCGGCTTGCGCAGCGGAAGGGGGGAGTTGGTCGAAATCGGGCGGTTTCGGTGTTGCCTCGCCTTTCCATCCAAAATAGCCTGAACGCAATTATTCGGGAGATCCTGCATGCGAGTATTGGTCCTCGCCGTTCTGGCGGCATGGCTCGGCTTTGGCTTCAACACGGCCAGCGCCGAGGTCACCCACCCGCCGCTGGAAGCCTATGGCGACCTGCCCTCAATCCGGTACATGGCCCTGTCTCCGGATGGATCGATCGTTGCCTTTGCCGAGCGCCGGGAAGGGGCGGACTATCTGGTCACGTTTGACTTCGCGACGCGACAGAAGACCTATCACGTGAAGATCGACGACGTTGCCACGCGAGACATCTGGTTCGCCGATGAGGAGAACATCGTCATCCTTGCTTCGGAAACGAAGTTCGTGATCGGGTTTCGGGGGGAGTTTGAATATTCGGGCGCTTTCTCTTTCAGTCTGAAGACTAAGAAACTGACATTCCTGTTGAGGGGTACGGACAACATCTATCCAGCCCAGGGCGATCTTGGGCGGATTGTCGGTGACGATGCCGACCCCGGCTACATCTTCATGCCGGCTTATGTCGGAGATCGCTATTCTCATCCGAATTACAGCCTGCTGCGCGTCAATTTGAAGACCGGCAAAGGAAGACGGTTCAAGAGCGGTGTCGACAATACGGTTGATTGGTTCGTGGACAAGGATGGGACGGTACTTGCGCGGGAGGACTATAATAACACCACGGATACCTACAGGGTTTATACCTATGTGAACGGGAAGCGTGAGCTCATCTATGAACTCGAAACATCGCAACTGCCCCCCGGTGTCACGGGTATCAAGGCTGACCGGTCCGCCTTGCTGTTTTCCGACGGTAGTGATGCCGATGATTCCGGAAACGTTTATGAGCTCGATTTCTCGGGGCAGTTGACGCCTGCATCGCTCGGCGGGAAGGGCGGTACGATCGAGCGGATCATCAAGGATGGGAACCGGTTGGTTCTCGGTGTCGAATATTCCGGCGCAGTGCCTTCGTACAAGTTTTATGATCCGGATGTGGACGCGGCCGTCTCGGGCATGGTGAACCAGTTTTCCACGGCCTCCGTAAATCTCGTATCCTGGACCGATGACTGGTCGAAGCTACTCTACCTGATCTATGGCAGCGACACGCCCGGCAGTTTTGTCCTGCAGGATCGGGAAACCGGCCAAATGATGCTCGTCGCGGATGAGCGTGACAACATACCCCCAGACGCCGTCGGCCAGATGGTTTCTGTCAATTACAAAGCCCGGGATGGGCTCAACATTCCGTCGATCCTGACCTGGCCGGCGGGCGTGGATATTGAAACGGCCAGCAAGCTGCCTCTGGTCGTGATGCCACATGGCGGACCAGAATCGTATGACGCGGTGGGGTTCGATTGGATGGCGCAGTATTTCGCCAATCGGGGCTACCTCGTGCTTCAGCCGAATTTCCGGGGGTCGTCAGGCTACGGAACTGAGCACCGGATTCTCGGCAAGGGGGAGTGGGGCGGCAAGATGCAGGATGACATCACTGATGGCGTGCAGACGCTGGTGGAGCAGGGCCTGGCAGACCCGACACGTGTCTGCATTGTCGGGGCCAGCTATGGCGGCTATGCGGCGCTCGCGGGCGGTGCGTTCACACCCGACCTGTACAAATGCGTCGTGGCGATTGCACCCGTGTCGGACATTCGACCCCTCCTCGTGGATGTGAAGTGGGATAATGGGCGCAAGCATTGGGCGCTGGACTACTGGCAGGAAAACATAGGCGATCTTGATGAAGAGCGCGAGAAGCTGAATGCTATCTCGCCAGCCAGAGCCGCAGACAAGTTCACGGCACCCGTACTGTTGATCCATGGCAATGACGACACCGTCGTGCCGATCAAGCAGAGCGAGATCATGGAACGGGCTCTCGAAAAAGCCGGCAAGAGCGTCACCTTCCTCGAACTGGAAGGTGAGGATCACTGGATGTCGGATGGCGATACGCGAATTGACGCATTACGCGCTATGGCGACATTCATAGACCAGCATATCGGCGCTGAAGCCGAGTAGGGGCGCCTAGAACCCAACCGGCGCGGGCAGGCCCGTGCTCGACAGGCAGATCGCCTTGAAGCGGCTACCCATGTCTTTCGGGTCGATCAGCCGCTGGGCATTGTTGAAGATCGCGTCGGCATGGTCCGGGTTGGCCTCGACCAGCTGGTTGAGACGGGCCTGCGCGCCGAGCCCCATCAGGAACATGCCCTGCGGTGTCGGCCCGGCCACATCCAGTCCCATGCGGGCAGCGAGTCGTTTCAGGCGACCGAAATCAACGTCCACGGTCAAATCGGTCTCGCCCGGCTGGGCGAGGGGGGAGACCTGTTCGCCCTGGCTGAAGGCGCGGAGGCTGTCGCCCGGCGTGGCATCGGCGGGGCCGTAGTCAATGAACAGCGCGCGCATCGGCGCGGGGCGGGTGAGGAGGTCTGCAATCAACAGGTCGAAGCCGATCTGGACCTCGACGGCCTCTGACGTTTTGGCGGCGCCATCGGGGGCGCGCTGCTCGTCGGCGGCGAGACCGAAGGCCAGCGCCCCGTCCGCATCCAGCCCGACCACGCATTCGCGCCACTGATCTTCCGCCTTGCGGAACTGGCGGGCGGGCAGGCAGTCGAGATATTCATTGGCGACGAGGATCATCGGGCCGGCGGGCACATTGGCGAGCGTATCGGCAAAGGACGGGGTGTAATCGCTGAGGCGCTCGGCCTGGACCTTGCGCAGTTTCGGGCTCGGCTCGACGAGGGTGAGTTTGGCGGCATCGGCAAATTCGCGGCCGCCCGCGACATAGGCGAGGCGCAGCGCATCCGCCATCAGCGTGCCGCGACCGGGACCAATCTCGACCAGATGAAACGAGTCCGGCGCGCCCATGGCCCGCCATTCATGCACGACCCACAGGCCGATCAGTTCGCCGAAGACCTGGCTGACTTCCGGCGCCGTGATGAAATCCGTGCCAAGGCCGGGGCGCGTGGCGTAATAGCCTTGGCTGGCGTCATGCAGGGCGAGTTGCATGTAAGTTGAAACCGGGATGGGGCCGCCGGTTTCGATCAGGCGGATGATGCGTTCCTTGAGGGTCATGGGCAGATCAGTCCGCAGTCGCAGGCTTTTTCTTCAGCGCATTCCAGACCAGCCAGATCCCGCCAATCCACATCGGGATGGAAAGCAGCTGGCCCATCGTGATCCAGTCCGGCAGGCTGGTCGCGAAACTGTCCGGCATACGGAAATTTTCGACAATGGTGCGGCCCGCAGCATACATCAGCAGGAACAGGCCGGCGACGAGGCCGGGGCGTTTCAGCGCGCCGAAGCGCCAGATCAGGACCGATAGCACAAGCAGCGGCAGCCAGCCTTCCAGCACGCTTTCATACAGCTGGCTCGGATGGCGTGCTGTCTCAAATCCGGTGCTGACCCATTCGCCGGTTTCCCAATTATAGGCAGGAGGCGTGGAGCCGCGCACATAGCCTTCCGGGAAGACCATGCCGATGGGCGCGTCGGTGTGGCGGCCATAGAGTTCGGCGTTCACGAAATTGGCGAGGCGGACGAGGCCGATGCCGATCGGCGCGACCACGCCGGCAATGTCGCCGATGGAAAGCAGTGACACTTTGCGACGGCGCGCGAACAGGTTGAGCGCGATGGTAACGCCCAGAATGCCGCCATGAAACGCCATGCCGCCATCCCAGATCTTGAAGATGGTCAGCGGGTTCGCCGCGATCACGTCGAACTGGTAGGGCACCATGTAGAACAGGACATAGCCGAAGCGTCCGCCGAGGATGATGCCGACAATGATCCAGAACATGATGTCGTCGAGCTGGTCCTTGGTCAGCGGGCTGGCGCCGCCGAACAGGCTTGGCCGCCGGATCATGGCCGAGGCATACCACCAGGCCAGGGCGATCCCCGCCATGTATCCCAGCGCGTACCAGCGCAGATGGAACTTGCCCAGACCGAGAAAACCGAGGTCGATCGAGACCAGCGCCGGACTGACATCCGGGAATGTCAGCGCCGCAGCGGGCAGGAGGGTTGCAGCGAAGCTCATCATATCCAGCATGCAGCGTCTTTTCCCTGTATGGATAAGGACCTATCTGTTAGGGGACCGAGAACTTGTCCGCCCGATGCCGCGAAGGAGTAGCCGCATGGCCACAACAAATCCACTGCTAGATGACATTGCAGGTCTGATGACCGGCGCAATGGGTGCTGCACGGGCCGCAAGCGAAGAGGCGAAGACCGCTGCCCAGGCCCGCGTGAAGGGCCTGATCGCCGATATGGACTTGGCGGGCCGCGACGAAGTCGAGGCACTGAAGACGCTCGCCACGGCGGCGCTGGAGCGTGTCGAAGCGCTGGAAGCGCGTGTGGCAGAGCTCGAAGCAGCTGCAGAATCCAAATAGCGCAACCCACAGACTTTGTATGCCTACCTGTTGTTCGGGGTGGACGCAGACCCTGCGCCGCGTTTCAACGGGGATGGCCATTGGGCACGAATCCTGTGTCCATGACTTCAGAAAGAAGGGGAGACTTTCATGAGCCTTGATCTTTCACGCGAAGAATTCGAAGGGATCGATCCGCTCGATCGCGTCGAAGAGGCCCTCGAAATCGCCGGGTGGCAACACGAACGCGACGAAGAAGGCACTATTCAGGCTGTGGCTGAGACTCGTTGGGGTGATATGGGCGCGCTGTTTGCGTTTCGCCCTGAGCCAGCCGCGATCCATTTTTCCGTCACCCTCGACATCAAGCCGATTGCCGACAAACGCCGTCAGCTGTCCGAACTGATCATCATGGCCAATGAGCGCCTCTGGCTCGGCCACTTTGATTACTGGGCAGACGAAGGTGTGGTCATTTTCCGATATACCTTTTCCATGATGGATCGGGATGAAGCCTCGCTGGGCGAGCTCCGTTCGACCATCGCGGCGGCCGTCAGCGCCGTTGACCGGTTTGTGCCTGCGTTCAACTTCCTGATCTGGGCTGGCAAGAGCCCACGCGAAGCGATGGATGCGGTCATGTTCGAAACCCACGGCGAAGCCTGAGACCCGGCGCGTGGCGGCGGCACAGTCAATTGTCCTGATCGGGGCAGGCCGCATGGGCGGCGCACTGGCGTCCGGTTGGCTGTCGGGGCGTTCCAAGCCTAGTATTTCCATCGTCGCGCCGCGCCCGACCCCGCAAGTGCAAGAATGGGCTGAAGCCGGCCGCATCACGCTCAACCCGGACCCGTCGCCTGCGCGCATCGTCGTTCTGGGTATCAAGCCCCAGCAATTCGCGCGCGCTGCAGAAAGCATCAAGCAATACATCGATGAGAGAACATTGGTGATCTCTGTCATGGGCGGGATCAAGCTGAGCCAGCTCGAAGACCGCCTCGGCACACCGCATGTGATCCGCGCCATGCCGAACACGCCGGGGTCCGTCGGCAAGGGCGTCACGCTGCTGTCGGCGGCCTCGTCTCTGGACGCGGCTGACATCGAGGCGGCCCGCAAACTGCTCACACCGCTGGGACTTGTTGAAGGGCCGATGGACGAAAAGACGATGGTTGCCGCGACAGGCATTTCAGGATGCGGCCCGGCCTATGTCTTCTTGCTTGCCGAGGTAATGGCCGAAGCCGGAGAAGCCGAAGGCGTGCCAAAGGACATGGCGGCACGCCTTGCCATCGAGACGATCATCGGCGCGGCGGCCCTGATGGAACAATCTGGCCAGACTCCAAATGCGCTCAGAAAAATGGTCACTTCCCCCGGCGGCATCACCCAGGCCGCTCTTGACATCCTTATGGATGACGGTGGGATGCCTATATTGCTGAGGAAAGCCCTGCGCGCCGCTGTGACCCGCGACCGGGAGCTTTCCAGAGAGCCGGATTAGAGGACAGTTACCGATGACGACGCAGGCAGGCATATTGGAAAAGGGCCTGCTCGCCGCACTGGAACTCGCCGACGAGACGTCCTGGGCCGATCTGACACTGTCGGCCATTGCGGAAGCCGCAGATACCAGTCTTTCCGAATTTCACGGGCTTGCTGGCAAGGATGATCTTGCTGCACATGCCGATGCCTATTTCGATAAGGCCATGTCGGAAGAGGGCGTGTCGCCTGACGAAAGCCCGCGGGAACGCCTGTTCGACGTTATCATGCTGCGGTTCGAGGCAATGGAAGCGCACCGTGCCGGTCTCCTTTCGCTGATGAAGTATCGCGACCATACGCCGTCGCTCTTGCTCTCGCTTCCACTCGCTCGAAAGCGCAGCGCCGACTGGGCGCTTGTCTCAGCCGGGCTCGACAATCGCTCCGGCGCGCCGGTGGGGCTCAAATCCGTCGCGATTGGTTATGTGATCGACACAGCCGAACGCGCCTGGCGCAAGGAAACCAGCGGCGATTTCGCGTTGACCATGGCCGCGCTCGACAAGGGCCTGCGCGGCGCCGAAGACCGGATGGAGGAGCTTCAGCGCTTCACTGGCTGGGGAAAAAAGAAAACACGGCAGGACAACACTGCCGACGAGGAAACGAAACCGGAGGAAACATGAATGAGTCGACCAGGCCTCGACGCAGACCCGCTCTCATTGGGAGCGGATTGGTTCAATGCGCTATTTGGAGAGATCGGTATTGACGCCGAGGTTGCTGGCCTCACCGCAAAATCCATCGGCACCGGACAGATCGGCGAGAATGTCCGCTTTGTTTTCGACTATGCGCGCAAGGGGCCGAATGCTCCGGCGACACTGGTAGGCAAGTTTCCGTCTGACAGCCCGGAAAGCCTGATGACCGCCAAGCTGCTCGGCCATTATGAGCGGGAAGTAAAATTCTATCGGACTTTTCCGAAAGTGGCCGGCGTGATTACACCTGCGGCATTTTACACCGATTATGACCCGGGCACGAACCGGTTCGCGCTGATCATGGAAGACATGGCGCCGTCAGAGCAGGGCGACCAACTTCAGGGGTGTAGCGTTGCCGAGGCCGAGCGTGCCTTGTCGGCAGCGGCTGTGTTGCATGCCGCGTACTGGAATGATCCTTCGCTTGACACGCACGCCTGGTTGCAGGGCAGTGACCTTGCGCCGCCACCCGCGCTGACACCGGAAGCAGTGAGTGGGCTCTGGCATGGATTCAAGGATCGGTATGGTGAACGGCTGGAGGCTGACGACATCCTTGTGGGCGATGCCTATGCGGCCGCGTTGCCAGCCTGGAGTGAGGGTTATGACGGCCCGCACGCGCTTACGCACAATGATTTCCGGCTCGACAACATGTTGTTCGGCGCGGACGCGGCACCCAAGCCACTGGCCGTTGTAGACTGGCAAACAGCTGGCAAGGGCGCGCCAGCTGGCGATGTCGCATACTTTATCGGCGCCGGCCTGACGCGCGAAGACCGGCCAAAGCATGAGCAGGCATTGCTGCGCTTCTATCATGCGCGGCTGACCGAGCGGGGTATTTCCGACTACTCGTTCGAGGCGCTCTACGACCATTATCGCTGGTTCAGCTTTTACGGCATGTCGGTCGCTTTCGGGGCTGCGATGCTGGTGAAGCAGACGGATCGCGGAGACGAGATGTTCCTCACCATGCTGCGCCGTCACGCAGCGCAGGCGCGCGACAATGATGCGCTGGCATTGCTGCCGTAATCCAGACGAAAGTTATACTTTCTGTAATGAATCCAGCCGATTCCCACAATTTGTCCCGGCCCGGTACAGCTTTCCAAACATTCCTCTAACCGGGGGAGTAAAACTGACCGGGTCGCTTACGCCTCGGCTTAAACCCCACCCTGTATGTTGATTTCCATGGCGCCCGGAGAAGCCGGGCAGTCCTGTCATAGCAACTAGAATGGTGTGGACATGGAACAGCACAATGCACGTAACATCAGCGTCCCCGGCCCCGATGGCCAGATGCTGACCCTGGCGGATCTTCCGTCACCTAACATTTCGCGTTGGGTTACGCGTCGCAAAGCTGAAGTCGTTGCAGCAGTCTCCGGGGGGCTCCTGTCCCGCAAGGCTGCTTGTGATCGCTACAGCCTGAGCGAAGAAGAATTCGAGACGTGGGAGAAGCTTTATTCCCGTCACGGAACCAAGGGACTGCGGACCACACGTTTGCAGCAATACCGCCGCTAGGACGCGTCACGGTTAACGGACTCCTCTCCGTTAAACACAAATTTAAATGCCAGCGCCTATCACTGGTCCTGAATGCCGGAAGTTTACCCGGCAACAGGAGTGGCGAATGGACCATAAGCTCGCAAAATTCCAAGGCAGCGCGATGCTCTCCACACGAGCAGTCGCGCTGTTTGCGCTTGTCATTGCTGGCGTGCTGGGCAGCTGGCGTGCCAGCGACCTGTTCACCCAGCCCGTTGAATCCTGGGTGCCTGGATCAGCCATTGAAACTTCCCTGATGGGTATTCTTGAGCCGGTGGCTGGCACGGGAAATATCCGCCTTTCCGTGTCCGGCGATGGTCGCTCAGGCCGATCGGTCCTCATCCTGCTGGCGTCAGATGCGAGCGAGACCGCACCAACCCTGCAACGTCTTGCAAGTTCCGCCATTCTCCTGTCGCCTGAAACCGGCGATCAGTTGATCATCGAACAGGCTGACTTCGCGCGCGGTGTTGCCGGTCGTCCGGATGCAACTGGCTGGACTGAGCTTGGCCTGTACGCATTGCTTTGCGGTTTGTTGGCATGGGTTGGTTTTCGTGCCCCGCTTGATGCGGCTCCCGCGGCGACGAGCACCGGCGCGCCAGCTGACCGAAAGTCGACCCGCATCGAATCTGCCGACATCATTCCGGTGTCCAAACCACGCCCGGTCCGCCAGCCGGACCCGGACGCTGCATCCCTTGTGCGCAAGGACCCCGCGCGCACCGCATCAATCCTGCGCAGCTGGATGCGCGGTGAAGGAGATGCCGCATGAGCGCGCTGGCGATTTCACGACCGCGCGGCACGGCCGGGCTTGCTCGGTCGGCGCGTCTGATGCGCGCTCTGGGGCCTGAGGCCGCGCCAGTCTGGAGCGAATTGAGTCCGCAGGAAGCCCGCGCACTTTCCGCCGCAATGGATGCGTTGGACGATGATTTGCGTGATGAGACTGAGGCGCTGGAAAGCTACAAACAGGCGCATGCGCGCAGCGGCACATCTACCGAAGCCGATACGCCAATCTGGGCTGAAGTGTCTGAACTTGAAACGCGAGATTTGTTGAAACTGGCTGAGGGCCAGCACCCGCAAGCACTTGCCCTGATGCTTTCCCGCCTGGATGGCAAAGCCTCGGCGCGCATGTTGAAGGCGCTCGAGAAACCTGTCGCCGTCGATGTGATGCAACGCCTGTTACACTTGGGTCCGGCGCATCCAAGCGCGGTCGCAGCGCTCGAAACAGCCGTGTCGGCATGGATGGCCGGTGCGGCGCCAGCTTCCCGAACCGGTGGTCATGAAGGTGTCGCCCGTATCTTCGACCGGATGGATAGCCGTTCAGAACAAAGCCTTTTGTCCGCGCTGGAATCCGCTGTGCCAGGCGCAGGACAGCGCGTCCGCTCATTGATGTTCACTTTCGACGATCTGGCGAATCTGGATGCGGGGGGACTGCAGACCTTGCTGTCTGCCGCAGACCGTACACGCCTCACCTTTGCGCTGAAAGGCGCACGCGAAGAGACCTGCGCGGCCTTCTTCCGAAACATGACGCAACGCGCTGGAGAATTGCTGCGCGAGGAAATCGACATGCTTGGCGCCGTGCGCCGCAGCGAGATTGAAGCCGCACGAATGGAACTGGTTGATCTGGCCCGCACGCTGATCGAGCGCGGAGACATTCGCGCAGGGCGTCCGCAAGATGAGGATGAACTCGTCGAATGATCCACCGCGCTGTCAAATCTGTTACGCAATTTGAATTTCGCAGCGATTTCAGTCCGGGCGAAGCGGCTCCGGTCGAGCTCGACCCACCGGTGAAGCTGACCACGCCGGAATTGCTGGAAATGCTGGCGGAAGCCCGTGCGGAAGGCGCTGCCAGTGTGCGCGCCGAAGCGGCCCGCGCCGACAGCGAGCGCTTGCAGGGCGTGACGAATGCACTCAACGAAGCCCTCGCCAATCTCGTGGCGCTGACAGGTCATCTGGAGGCCTGCGCCTATGAGGAGGGTTTCAGTGACCGGGCCCATGCGTTAATAAGGGCCACCGCCCGCACCATTCTTGACGGGCAGGGTGATCTGTTCGACGCCCGGCAATCTCTCACGCGTGTTACACCCGAAGGTGCCTCATGACTGATTCTGCCAATCCCGCGCTGAAAAAGAGCCTGATGGATGTGCCTGTCCGGGTGGATGTGGTGCTGGGTGAACTGCGGATGCCCATCGAGGAACTGATGGCCATGGCAGAAGGGGACATCGTTGCCCTGGAGCGCCATACGGGTGAGCCGGTTGACATCTATCTGTCAGATCGCCTGATGGCGCGGGGCAAACTGGTTATAGCGGATGGCCAATTGGGTGTGACCCTGTCGGAAATCGTCGACGATCGCGCGGCTGCCTGACGCTTAGGCAATTATCATTAAAACATTGCAAGGCCGCCCAATTCCTAACGGAAGAAAGGAAGTTGTTAACCTTTGCCGGTGTTAACTGCTTCCAACGAAAGCATGTCCTGTCGGCCTATTGGGGTGGCGATCGGCGGGGTGATCAACACAAGGGAACATGCAAACATGCGCATGAAGATGTTCGCCGCGGAGACCCTTGAGGCCGCCAAAGCGATGATTTTTGCCGAAATGGGAGCGGACGCGGTCATCCTGTCTGAACGGGAGATCGACGGCGGTGTGGAAGTTCGCGCTGCAACGGACAAGCTGGGAGGCGGCGTTGTTCCAAGCGAACCGCTATTCCTGCGAGAAGCCCGTGGCACCGGCCATGGTCGTGGCTCTGAAAACCCTCTCTACAGTCGCGTTCGCGACGCTCTTCTATGGCATGGCGCCCCCAAGCGCTTTGCGGATCGGGTCGCTCACGAGGGCGCTGATCAGAATGCGGTTCCGGGCGACTCGCCAGAGGATTCGATCGCGGCCGGTCTGGAGCGCATCGTCACCTGCGATCCGATTGCGGCCCGCATGGAACGCGACATCATCCTCGTGGGGCCGCCAGGACATGGCCGGACCTCCACTGCAGCGAAACTGACCCGCCGGGCGGCGGTTGCCCGTACGGCCATCCTGCCAATCGCTGCAGACCTTGATGGAACTGCAGGCGGCGCTCAGCTCGCAGCCTATCTGGAACAGGAGCGTGGCCAGATTCGCACCGCTTTGACGCCAGATGCCCTTTTCGACACGTTGCGCACCGCACGGGCCGCCGGGCATCGCTGTGTGATTGACCTGCCATCGATCAATGCGTTCGACCAGGATGATATGGACAGCCTGCAGGACCTGATTCAGGTCGTGCGCGCCGAGCCCGTACTTGTCATGTCAGCCGAAGGTCACCCGGAAGACCAGGCAGATGCTGCCCGCATCTTTGCCCGCGCTGGCATACGCCGCGCTATCCTGACCAAACTCGATATCGCCCGCAGGCGGGGAGGGGCCATTTCGGCTCTGTCTTCTGCGGGAATCGCCTTCTCGCACCTTGCCGTTACGCCCTTTATAGGCGGCGGGCTGGTGCCGGCAGCGCCGTCCCGGCTGGCTGCCTTGTTGATGGAAGATGCCCCCGGCGATGTGATCGCCTTGAAAGGAGCTGCGTAATCTTATGAGCTTCATGCTTCGAAAATCGCAGGAACGTCCGGCTCAGCGGCCGACCCCTCGCGTCGCGCCAGCCTCGATCATCGCTGTTGCGAGTGGCAAAGGTGGTGTCGGCAAGACTTTCATGGCCATTACCCTGGCCTCCGCTTTTGCCCAGGCCGGCAAGCGCACACTGCTGGTGGATGGCGATTTGGGTCTTGCCAATGTCGACGTTCAACTCGGCATCGCTCCGGAAACCGACCTCGCTGCGGTCATCGCAGGCTGGGTCGAACTGGATGACGCTGTGACGGCCGTCGATGGCGGCGCAGCAGATGGCGGCTTTGACGTATTGCCTGGCCGATCCGGCTCTGGCGCGCTGGCTGAGCTTCCGCCTGAGGAAGTTGCCCGCCTTGCTGCAGGCCTTTCGGCGCTGGCGCTGCAATACGACCAGGTGGTCGTGGACCTTGGCGCCGGGATCGAAGCCAATTGCATGCGCTTGGCGCGCGCCGCCGACAAGGCGCTCATGGTCATCACCGACGAGCCGACCTCGATGACGGACGCTTATGCGTTCATCAAGGTGTTGCGCGGTTACGCGCCGAACGTCGAACCGGTCATCTGTATCAATCAGGCCGAGTCTCGGGCCGCAGGCCAGCGCACCTATGAAGCGATTGCGCGCGCTTGTCAGACCTTCCTCGGCTTCCGTCCGCATCTTGCGGGTACCGTAATGCGGGATCCGAAAGTGCGCGATGCGATCCGCTGCCAGAAGACGCTGATCTCCACAGACCAGCAGGCACAGCCGATCCAGGACGCAATTGCCATTTCTCAGATGCTCATAGGCGCCCGTCAAGGTGTCGATATTGGCTATTAATCTGTGTGAAGAAAGTAGAAGTTTTGGGGGCGGATCGTACGGCTTGTTAACCTTCGTTAAAGGAACAGCCCGTAGGATTCACATTGACAGGAAATGCGGCTAGCTTGGTCGTAATGATGATTCGGGAGACGAGAGATGCGCGTCCTGCTGATTGAAGATGATAGTGCGGTGGCTCGTTCCATCGAGTTGATGCTGAAGGCTGCAGGCTTCAACATCTACACCACCGACCTCGGCGAAGAGGGCGTGGACCTCGGCAAGGTCTATGAGTACGACATGATCGTGCTTGACCTCTCACTGCCTGATATTTCCGGGTACGAAGTGCTCAAGCAGCTGCGCATGGGCCGTGTAAACACGCCCGTGATGATCCTCTCCGGCAATCCCGACATTGAAGCGAAGGTGAAGACGCTCGGCTACGGCGCCGACGACTATCTCACCAAGCCATTCAACAAGGACGAGCTGATCGCCCGCATCACCGCCATTGTGCGTCGCTCCAAAGGCCATGCCGAGAGCGTGATCCGCACGGGCGAAATCGTTGTGAATCTTGACGCGAAGACCGTAGAAGTGGACGACGAGCGCGTTCATCTGACCGGCAAGGAATACCAGATGTTCGAGCTTCTTTCCCTCCGGAAAGGCACGACGCTGACCAAGGAAATGTTCCTGAACCACCTCTATGGCGGCATGGACGAGCCAGAATTGAAGATCATCGACGTCTTCATCTGCAAGCTGCGCAAGAAGCTGCAGAATGCGACCAACGGCAACCACTATATCGAAACGGTCTGGGGGCGCGGTTATGTTCTGCGCGATCCGCGTCCAAGCTCGAAAACGGCGGAAGTCGAAGCGGCGGCCTGACGCCCAGAGTTTCGAAGCTTTAAGAGTGCTTCCCGAACCCCGGCCGAAAGGTCGGGGTTTTGTTTTGTGCGCAAATGGCTTTTACACGTTCCGGCTTGCAACCAGGCGCAAATAGCTGACATTGAACGCCATGTCCCAGAATTCTGCCGGTCCTGAAATCCTTCGCCTGATTGAACTGATCTCGCGCCTGCCGGGCCTCGGGCCCCGGTCTGCGCGGCGCGTTGCCCTGTTCCTGTTAAAGCGTCGCGACACTTTGCTGAAACCGCTGGCCGACGCGCTGGCTGAGGCGGGCGAAAAGATCGAACGGTGCAAGGTCTGCGGGAATTTCGACACGGTGCAGCCTTGCGCAGTGTGCCAGGCAGGTGGGCGCGATGATGCGCTGGTGTGCGTGGTGGAAGACGTGCCGGATCTCTGGGCGCTGGAGCGCGGTGGCGCGTTCCGGGGGCGCTACCATGTGCTCGGCGGCGTCCTGTCGGCGATCGACGGTATTACGCCGGATGACCTCAACATTCCGTCACTGGTGACCCGCGTGGAGGCCGGCGGCATACGCGAAGTGATCCTGGCGCTCAATGCCACTGTTGATGGCCAGACGACAGCGCACTACGTGGCCGAGTTGCTTGAGGGGAAGGGAGTCAGTGTCACGCGTCTGGCGCATGGCGTACCTGTGGGCGGCGAACTGGACCATCTCGATGATGGAACGCTCGCCGCCGCACTCAGGTCACGCCGCGATATCTGATCGGGCCTATTCGGCTTCCGCTTCAGCGATGTCCACGCGGAATATGCCGTCGAAATCCTTGGTCGCGACATAGAGGTGACCATCGGGGCCCTGAACCACGTCACGGATCGCATATTCTTCGTCAAACAGTGACTGCTTGCCGACCACTTCTCCATTTTCCATGTCGATCCGCGTCAGCTCCAGTCCGGCCGGACCGTTCATGCCGCCCGTGAAAAGGTCACCTTTCCAGCCCGGATAAACGTCGCTGGTCAGCATGGTGAGGCCTGAAGGAGCAATTGATGGTACCCAATAAGTGAGCGGTTGAACCATGCCTTCGGCTTCGGTCTCATTCGTTATGATTGTGCCATCATAATTCACGCCATAGGTGATCTTGGGCCAGCCATAATTCGCGCCGGCCGTGGAGATGTTGAGTTCGTCGCCGCCTTTGGGGCCGTGTTCTGTCTCGTACAACGTGTCCGTGGCGGTGTCGTAGTAGAGCCCCTGCACATTGCGGTGACCATAGGACCAGACTGCGGGCGCACCGGCTTCACCATCGGCAAACGGATTGTCTGCAGGAATAGAGCCATCTGTGTTGATGCGGACGATGGTACCATGCGTATTGGTGGGATCCTGAGCATCCTTCATGAAGCTGAAGCCCTCGCCGAGGGAAACGAAGAGGGTGCCGTCATTCGCAAATTGCAGGCGCGAGCCATAATGGTAGGCGGTATCGCGCGCATCGGCCCAGAAGATTTCCTCAACATTTTCCAGCGCGCTGGCATCGTCGCTGAGGCGGCCCTTGATGACGGCTGCTGCGTTCGTGGCACCATCGCCCTTGGAATAGGAGATGTAGACCATGCGGTTGGTCTCGAAGTCCGGATCCAGCACTAGGCCAAGATATCCTGCCTGACCTTCAATGAACGCTTCCGGCAGGCCGGTCACGGAAGAGGGGGTGCCCTCGCCTCCAGCAACGAATTTCAGGCCGCCTTCCTTCTCTGTGAACAGCAAATCGCCATTCGGCAGGAAGGCGAGGCCCCAGGGCCACTCGGCCTCGGTCACGACGGGCGTGAGTTTCACGTCAAAGTCGCTTGTTGCGACCGGCGTGGTTTCAGCTGGCCCGCCACAAGCGGCAACAATCAGTGCGAGCGGAAGCAGGGGGATGATAGGGCGCATGAGGGCGTCTCCGTTTGAGGCAGGGAGGTTTGCTGGGACCATAGGACGAGCCTGCCGATTGGCCAAACAAAAAGGGCGACCTCGAAAGGCCGCCCTTGGAATTCAGACGAGTCCGGGTCCTACCAGGACTTCTTGACCGTGACGCCGTAGAGGGCTGGCTCGGTCAGGAAGGCGTTGGTGAACAGGCCTGAGGAATCGTCGGTCAGGTACGTACCGGTGATGACTTCCTCGTCGGTCAAGTTCTTGGCGAAGACTTCCACGCCCCATCCGCTCTCTGGATTGTTGAGCAGGATCGACAGGTTGACGTTGGACCAGGATTCCAGTCCATCGCGCGGCGTGTTCCAGATACGGCTCTCGCTTTCCGACTGCATGTAGTAGTCGCCGCGGATCGTAAGGTCCCAGTTGGAATTGCTGATGGCTGGGAATGTGTATTCCGCCGCCAGGTTCAGCGTCATGTCCGGGGCGCCCGGCATGGAGTTGCCATCCAGACTCTTGGCATCCCCTTCGATGGGCTGCAGGGCCGTGGCCGTCTGCGTGTCGCCATTGGAGTCCGTGTAGGTCACGGTGACGCCGTCCAGACCGAAGGCGGCTTCCTGCCCGGAGAATGCGCCGGTACAGAGGCCAAGCGTGGAACCCGGAGCAAGCAGGCCGCCCTGAATCGCTCCCAGCACTGTGGCATAGCCCTGAGCGGACACGACACAGTTCGAATAGGTGCTGGAATTCTTCAGCGCGACGAGATCTGCCCGTCCATTGGTGCGGTCGAGCACGTCGATGCCATAAGTGTCGACGACTTCGGCATTCAGAAGGCCGAGATTAGCCGTCAGCAGCCAATTGTCTGCCGGCGTCCATAGGGCTTCCAGCTCAAGACCCTGAAGCTCTGCGTCCACGTTGATGTTCACCGAAGAGCGGTTGATGATCTGCGTGATCTGGTAGCCTTCATAGTCATACATGAAGCCGGTCAGGTTCAGCTGGGCGGTGCCGCCTGCAAACGTGTTCTTCGTTCCGATTTCATACGAGTTGATGAATTCCGGATCGAAGGTCTGCGGGAACAGGTTTGCACCTGCTGGCTGTGGCGGGTTGATGCCGCCACCCTTGTAGCCCTTGGAATAGAAGCCGTAGATCAGCGTATCGTCTGTGAAGTCGAGATCAGCTGTGTAGTCAAAACCGATACGGCCAGTGATTTCCTGGAAGTCGGCTTTCAGCTTTCCTTGAGACGCAAGTGGATCAGCACCCGCGGCTTGCGGTGTGAACAGGAAGGTCGAGACGATGTCCTGTTCCTTCTGGTCATCCGTATAGCGAAGGCCCAGCGTGAGCTGGAGATCGTCAGAGACGTCATAGTAACCTTCACCAAAGACAGCGAAGGATTCCAGCTGGTAGGGGGACAGCGAGCGGTAATAGTTCCCGCCGTCACCATTCAGGGACAGGTCGAACAGGGACGCACCATCGGAGGTCGTAGAGCCGCTATCAAGCGGAACGTTGCCGCCAAACAAGGCGCCACCAGCCGCATTATTGATCTGCGTCAGGGCCGTCAGCGCGTTCGACAGAACGTAATAACCGTCTTCAGCATTGTATGGATCGATGGTTTCGAAATCCACCTTGATGGCGCCAAGATTGAAGTTGAATGGACCATCATAGTCAGACTGGAGACGAAGTTCGTGGGTCGACTGCTCGCTGTTCGCGCCGGACAGGTCGAATGTTCGGAAGGAATTGGCAGCGCCAAGTTCCGGATCGTTCACGACGCCGCCTGGGAACAGGAGGGGGTAGAGGGGTGCCAGGGCCGGGTTGATGAAGGGGCCGGCCGTTGTGTTGAAGGTCAGCGATGCAGAGGCCTTGTTGTAATCCTCACGCGATACGACTGAGCTCTCACTATAGCTGCCGAGATAGGTCAGCAGCAGATTGTCGCCGATATCGGCTTCAGCCTTCCATGAATAAAGCGTCTGGTCGGCCTGGTACATCGGGTCGAAGGCCGACTCGATCTTGCGCAAGTCTGCAATGGCCGGATCGAGGTTCACATCGCCGTTCAGGAGGCCGGCAAAGATGCCAAGGCCGCCAGCGAGGGTGGCCTGCGAATTCACGCGGTCACGGGACTGATCGAGCGGAGCATCCACACAGCCGAGCGATGTCGCCAACTGGTCAACAGCCGAGACCGGAATGCCCATGAAGCTGTCGAAGCCTTCATCCTTGTCGCACAGCTGTTTGCCGGAGCGGAGACGGGAATCGTCTTCTTCGAAATGCTCAACCGAAATCCAGCCACGGGCCCAGTCTGTGGGCTCGAATGCGAGGGTCGCCCGCACACTATAGAGGTCACGATCATCGACATCATTGCCGGTTGTCAGATTGTCCACATAGCCGTCACGGCCGAGATAGGAGCCAGCCACACGCAGGGCGGCGTTTTCGCCAAGGGGCAGGTTGACCATGCCCTTGCCTTTGAACGTGTTGTAATTGCCATAGGTGAGCTCGGCGTCAGCCTGGAATTCGCCCAGTACCGGCTTGGCAGTAATCAGGTTGAACACACCGCCAGTCGCGTTGCGTCCATAAAGCGTACCTTGTGGGCCACGCAGGACCTCAACACGTTCAACATCATAGAACTCGGCTTCGAAGAGGCGGTTGGCCGTAAGCGGAATGTCATTTTGGTGGATACCCACACCCGCATCCCCGGACTGCGCAACCACGTCGGCGCCAATACCGCGGATCTTGAAGTTGAATGATGTGAAGTTGCCTTTGGTGAAGCTGACGTTGGGAATGGATTTCACCAGGTCAGGGCCACCGGCAAGCTGGAGCCGGTCGAGGGCATCTTCATCGAACGCGGAAACCGCGATCGGAACATCCTGAATGGATTCCTCGGTTTTCTGTGTCGTCACCGTGACCGTTGACAGGGTGCGCGGGCTTTCGTCGGAGTCATCCTGAGCGGCGGCCATCGGCCCCACCAGACCGACCACGAGAGCGGATGCCCCAGCCAGCCAGACGGATTTCGAGTGTCTGATATTTCGCATGTTTTGTTTCCTCCCCTCGGGCCGCTTTAGTGCTGCCTCGAGCAATTTTAGCCGAGCCGGCCTCTTTTGGGCCTGCTTCAATTGTCATCTGAATGCATTCGTGACGGGTCTGTCAACATGACGCTGGGGTAATGACGGGTTTTAAAATGCGGGTGTTAAAAATGTAACGCCCTTGCTTGGCCGCGTTGCCCATGCCTGTTACAGGCGCAGCATGTCACATTCTTCTACAGCCGCACTGGTCCTCTTCTCGGGAGGGCAGGATTCCACGACCTGCCTGGCATGGGCGCTTGAGCGATTCGGGCGGGTAGAGACGGTCGGTTTTGACTACGGCCAACGCCACCGGATCGAACTCGATTGCCGGGAGACGGTACGGCGGGGTCTGGCTGACCTAAATGCAGACTGGGGCAGCCGTCTTGGACCGGACCATATGCTCGACGCCACCGTGCTGAAGTCGCTCGGAGAAACGGCGATGACGCACGATGTCAGCATCGAGATGACAGAGGCCGGCCTGCCTTCCACCTTCGTGCCGGGCCGTAATCTGCTGTTCCTGACCTTGGCGGGCGCTCTGGCCAGCCGCCGGGGCATTTCTGTTCTGGTCGGCGGGATGTGCGAAACGGACTATTCGGGCTATCCCGACTGCCGCGCAACGACGATGGACGCCCAGGCTGAAACACTGAGGCTGGGCCTCGATGTTCCGATGCAGATCGACACGCCACTAATGTACATAGACAAGGCAGGGACGTGGGCGCTGGCAGAAGATCTGGGGGGCCAGGCGCTGGTCGATCTGATCGCGGAAGATACCCATACGTGCTATCTGGGCGAGCGCGGCCAGCGCCATGAGTGGGGCTATGGCTGTGGGGAATGCCCGGCTTGTGAGCTGCGCGCAAAGGGCTGGGCAGGCTGGAAAGCCGGTGCCTGAACACCCTATTCACTTGCAGAAGAAGCAGCCATAACAACTGGACTTTTCGAGCTTTTTCCAGCAATTGGTCGCCAATCCGCGCCTCGAGCACTTGTTGGCGCAAATCCGCACGAGAATTGAAACGAACCGATGACCACACAGACTGACCAGACCAGCACCTCAGCCGCGGCGACCAGCCCGGAAGGCCGCGTGTTTGCGATCTCGAAATCTGTGAATTTCGAGGCGGCCCATTATATGGGCGGCAAGCCTGAAGGGCATCCCTACCGCAATGTGCACGGCCATTCCTTTGTACTGGAGGCGACGGTTGCGGGCACGGTCAAGCCAGGCGAGCAATGGGTTGAGGATTTCTCTCATCTGACCGCCTGCCTGCAGGCTACGGCAGCGAAGCTGGATCACAAGCTGCTGAATGACATTGAAGGGCTTGAAGTTCCGACGCTGGAGCGGATCTGCCTCTGGGCAGCAGCCGACCTGAAAGAAGGCCTGCCGGGCCTGACGAAAGTCGCCATTTCCCGGCCAAGCCTGAATGAGCGGTGCGAGCTGGTTCTCTAGCTGCCGGACGGCGTCGCGGCTGTCAGTTCTTTCACGAATTTGCGGGCAAACCGGTCAGAGGCGCGCTTGGCGTCCTGCCAGGTCGAGATACCGGCATAACGAATATCAGTCTCATACCAGTCATAGGTCAGGTCGCCTGTCGCTTTGCCGCTGGCATCAAAGGCCGTTGCTGACAGTTTCATGCCACCAATGCTTTTGGAGTCGCCATAATCAAGGCCGGGCGTATCGCCCAATTGCTTGAACGTCGGCTTGTTGGGCTTGGCGTCAAGGATGGTCACATCAATGCGGGCTATGTCGAGCCCGGCCTTGCCGAGTTCGCGGGTCAGGTCTTCCTGCACTTCTTCTATCAGGTAATCAGCTTCGCGCATGCCATATTCATCGTTCAGCTCCTCGGTGAATTCCGGGCTGAAGGTGACATTGATTTCGCCTGCGAGCGCGGCCGGGGCGGCCAGCAAGGCTAGGGCGGCGAGGGGAACTAGTCGTTTCATCGAAGTCTCTCCAAAACTGCTATAGATTCATCCTACCACGCTGCCCATGCCCGTAGAAGTCACAGGCCTGTGAGCGTGGAGTGCACCTGTCAGGGGTTCAAACACTGCCTTCCTGCTCGACCACAAGGATGCGGGCTTCACCCCGGGGGTGAGCGACATGTTCGCATCCAATCCCGGCGAAGAAAATGTCTCCTGTTTCCAGCGTCACGATCTTCTCTGCACCGTCTTCGCGGTAGTGCATGTCCACGATCCCATCGAGGACCGCGAACACCTCCTCGCCCTCATTGACGTGCCAGATATAGGGCTGGTCGGTCCAGTGAAGGCGTGTGGTGATCCCGTCCATGTTTGCGACATCGATCGCACCCCAGGCCTTGGGCGCGGTAAACGCCTTGCCGCGGATAACTTGCATCGTGTGACCTCCCACAACCAATAAGACCGAGCCGCATTGCGCTGCGGCCCGGTCTTCGAAGTAACGTGGCCGGAGGCAGAGATCAAACCGTGTCGACGAACACGATCTCGGCGTCGGCAATGCCCTTCACTGTCAGGGTCTCGGCGCCGGTGATGGCGGCCCCGTCGCGTCCGGTCATGACAATGCCGTTCAACTCGACAGATCCGTCGGCCAGCACCAGATATCCATGACGGCCTTCCTTCACTTCATAGGTCAGCGTTTCGCCTTCCTTCAGTGTCGCGCCGAGCACATTGGCGTCCTGATTGATGACGAGGCTGTCGTCTGCGCCGTCACTTGAGGCCAGCACCGCCCAATTGCCGGACCGTTCCCCTTTGGGAAATTTCCGGGCGCCCCAACCAGGCTTGCCGCCTGCTTCACGCGGCAGGATCCAGATCTGGAACAGGGTGGTTTCCTCGTCTTCGGCGTTCCACTCGGAATGCTGCACACCGTCGCCAGCGCTCATGACCTGGACGTCCCCGGCCTCGGTACGGCCGGTATTACCCATGGAATCCTTGTGCGTGATCGCGCCGGTGCGGACATAGGTGATGATCTCCATCGACTGGTGCCCGTGGGGGGGGAAGCCGGTATGCGGCTGGATCGTGTCGTCATTCCAGACGCGCAAGGCGCCTTCGCCCATGCGCTCCGGGTCGTGATAACCGGAAAAAGAGAAATGGTAATTGGCATTCAGCCAGTCATTCTGGAACCGGCCGAGCTGTTTGAAGGGTCTGTGTTCAATCATGGCGATTTCCTTTCGCGCTCGTGTTGCAGCGAATATGACGCGTCCGGGCGCTGCCTGTAGATTGCGGCCAGCCATCACACCTATGCGCACCGTGCATAAGTGGAAACGGGCGGAAAACCCGCTAGGTTCCGCCCGATATGACACTGCCCATTATCCACCATGTTGACTATGACGCGAAAACGGTCGCCGATGACCATCGCTTCCCGATGCGCAAATATGCGCTCGTGGCCGAATTTCTCCGCGACGCGGGCCACCGTTTCATAGCGCCGGAGGCCGCGCTGGAAGACTGGCTGCACCTCGCGCATGACGAGGCCTATGTCAGCGCCATCATGACCCAGACGCTGGACGCGAAGGCCGCGCGCAAGGTCGGGTTCGAGATCACGCCCGCCATTGCCCGGCGCTCGGCTGCATCGGTCGGCGGCACATGTCTCGCCGCGCGCCTTGCTCTGGAGCAGGGGGCCGCTGTGAACCTTGCCGGCGGCAGCCATCATGCCGGGCCCGACGGCGGCGCGGGTTTCTGCGTGTTCAACGATGTCGGCGTTGCCGGAAAGCTCTTGCTGGAAACGAAGGAAGTGCGCCGTGTGGCGGTCATCGATTGCGACGTCCATCATGGCGACGGCACGGCGCTGATCTTCCGCTATGATCCGCGCGTCTTCACCGCCTCGCTGCATTGCGAACAGAACTGGCCGCGCGAGAAGCCGCCCTCTGATCTGGACATCGGCTTGCCGAAGGGCACGGGCGATGCCGCCTATCTGGCCGCGCTGGAAGACTTGGTCGAGGCCGCGCTCGGCACATCGCCGGATATCGTCTTCTACAATGCCGGGGTCGATCCGCATGCAGAAGACCGTCTGGGCCTTTTGTCCCTCAGCGATGAGGGGCTGCGCGCGCGAGATGGATTCGTGGCGCGGGCCTGCCGCTCAGCCGGTATCCCGCTCTGCGGCGTCCTCGGCGGCGGCTATGCCCGTGACGCCCGCGCCGTCGCCCGTCGCCATACGTTTCTTGTCGAGGCGTTCGGCGCGGCTGCGTGAAGGCACCTGTGCTCTTGCCCCGACTCACTTGCGTCGCCACAAGAGGCTGATGCCTGCCCAGCCAACTCTTGATGATGCCCGCGCGCTGCTGAAGCGCGTCTATGGCTATGACGCCTTCCGGGGGCTGCAGGAGGATGTCATCGCCGACACGCTGGGGGGCAAGGATGGCCTCGCCGTGCTGCCGACCGGCGGCGGCAAGTCGCTTTGCTACCAGATCCCGGCGCTGTTGCGTGATGGTATCGGCATTGTCGTCTCGCCGCTGATCGCGCTGATGGCCGATCAGGTCGATGCACTCAAACAGGTCGGCGTGCGCGCCGAGCGGCTGGATTCCTCGATGGATTTCAATGCCCGCGCCGAAGCGCTGGAGGCGGCCGCGCGCGGCGAGATGGATCTGCTCTATGTCTCGCCCGAAGGCATGGGCACGGGGCTGGCCCAGCGGCTTGCCCAGATGAAGGTCTCGCTGATCGCCGTGGACGAGGCCCACTGCGTCAGCCAATGGGGCCATGATTTCCGCCCGGACTATCGCGCCCTCGGGCGGCTGAAGGATCTGTTCCCCGGCGTGCCGCGCCTCGCGGTGACCGCCACGGCTGACACCCGTACGCGCGACGACATTCTCGCGCAGCTCGACCTCACCCAACCGGCCGTCCATGTGGCGAGCTTCGACCGGCCCAATCTCGCCCTCGCCGCAGAGCCCAAGGAAGGCAACCGCGCCCAGCGGGTCGTCTCCCTCGTCAAGGCGCGTCCGGGCCTGTCTGGCATCGTCTATGCCGCCACCCGCAACGCCACCGAAGACCTCGCCGAGGCCATCGAACGTGCGGGCATCACGGCGCTCGCCTATCATGCGGGGCTCGATGCGGATGTGCGGGCCGAGCGCCAGAGGCGCTTCCTGCTGGAAGATGGCCTCGTCATGTGCGCCACCGTCGCCTTCGGTATGGGGGTCGACAAGCCGGACGTCCGCTTCGTCATCCATGCTGATCCGCCCAAGACGATGGAAGCCTACTGGCAGGAAGTCGGCCGCGCAGGCCGCGACGGAGAGCCCGCCGAAGGCGTCGCGCTCTACGGCCCCGCCGACATGCGCCGCTCGCTCAGCTGGACCTATGAGGGCGACGCGCCCGAAGCGGTCAAGCGCGTGCAGATCACCAAGACCCGCCAGCTGTTTGCCTTCTTCGATGGCGATGAATGCCGCCGCGCTGCCGTGCGCCGCTATTTCGGGGAAGAGGGGGTCGAGGCCTGCGGCGCGTGCGATACCTGCCGGGGTGAGACCGGCGAGCCCTATGATGCAACCCGCTGGGCACAGATGGCGGTCTCCGCCGTGTTGCGCTGCGGCCAGAAGATCGGGCGCGGCCGCCTGATCAATCATTTGCTCGGACAGGCCAAGGACAGTTTCGACGAGGAACTCTCCACCCAGTCGACCTATGGCATCGGCAAGGACATGCCGAAACAGGGCTGGGGCCGCGTGTTCGACGCCTTGCTCTATGATGGCATGCTGGCCGAGGGCGGTGAGATGAACCGGCCGGCGGTCGTCGTGCCGGATGCCGAGGCCGCCCGCGCCCTGTTCCGGGGCGACCGGACCCTGATGCTGCGTGCTGACCCCGCCGCCACCCGCAAGCGCGCCAAGGGCAAGAGCCGCGTCGCTGCGCAGGCCCTGGCTGACATGTCGGAGCGCGACCAGATCCTGTTCGACATGCTGCGCAGCTGGCGCACCGAAACCGCCAAGACGCGCGGCGTGCCGCCCTATGTCATCTTCCATGACCGGACCCTCGCCGAAATCGCCCGCGAGCGCCCCGCCGACGCCGACGAGCTGCGCCTGATCAGCGGCGTTGGCGAGAAAAAGGCCCAGCGCTACGCCGAGGATGTATCCCGCATCGTCGGCGAGGCGGCCTGATCGCGCTGGCCGCTGTCACAGGTTTTCGCGCGGACAGGCAGGTCCAGCCTTGACCCGGCGCGCGTGGCACCTCACCTATAGGCTCAACCAGATTTCCCGCCTTTCGGAGTCCTCATGAACCTTTTGCACCGCCTCGATGACGAGACAGAAGAAAAGCCTCAGTCCGAGCCGAACGCCTTCCTTGAGGAAGCGCTGTTCAAGGCCCGCACCATCCTGCTGACAGGCGGCATCGATTTCCATGCCGCCCGCCGCGTCAGCCAGCGCCTGCTGGCCTTGTCGGCCGAGAGCAAGGAGCCGATCCTGCTGGTCCTCTCCTCGCCCGGCGGTCACGTCGAAAGCGGCGACATGATCCACGACATGATCAAATTCGTCGAAGCGCCCGTGAAAATCCTTGGCACCGGCTGGGTCGCCTCGGCTGGCGCGCTGATCTATGCGGCGGCGAAGAAGGAAAACCGCTTCTGCCTGCCGAACACCCGCTTCCTGCTTCATGAACCGCGGGGCGGCGTTGGCGGCCAGGCCACGGATGTTGAAATTCAGGCCCGCGAGATCATCAAGATGCGCGAACGCCTCAACAAGATCTTCGCAGCCGCCACGGGCAAGTCGCTGGAGCAGATCAAGGAAGACACCGATCGTGACTTCTGGATGAGCGCGGAAGAAGCCGTCAAATACGGTCTCGTCGGCAAGGTCGTGAACCATCGCAGCGACGTCAACTAGGCGCGCCCCCGCGCTGAAAGATTACCGAATTGAACGCCCGGTCCTCCAAAAGGATCGGGCGTTCATTTTTGGTTAGGGATGTGTTTGCCGCACGTAAAGGTTTATGTAGCAAGGTGTCTTCTTAACCTGTGTAAGGACACCGTCGCTTTCATGCCGGTACGAGTAGAAGACATTGCGGTCGCTGTGCGGCCTGTACCCACAGCTGCGACCGTGTCAGCGGTCTTTACGCGGTTGCTCGCCCATCCTGATGTATTTGCCGTGCCGATTGTCAGCGATGGCGCTGCGCTGGGCATGGTTTCGCGCCGGTCCGTGTTTGAGGCGCTCGCAACCCCCAGCGCCCGTCAGGCCAATGGCACCACGCGCATTACCGAAATCATGATCGAGCATCCCATCATGTGCGAGGCTGGAACACCGATCGGCCTGGTGGCAAAGCTCGCCGCGGACGGCTCGACCTCGGCGCTGACCGATGGCGTGATCGTCCTGTCTGACGGCAAGTATCTCGGCCTGATCAGCCCCGCGGCGATGCTCTCCGCCGTCGCGCTGGAAAACGCCGCCCGCGCCCGCGCCATGCAGGTCGCCCAAAAGCGGCTACAGAAATCACGGACGGATACTGGCGCCTTCGAACAAGAGAAGGCACGCTTCCTGGCATTTGTCGGGCATGAGATCCGCACGCCACTGACCGGCATTCTCGGCGTTGCTGACCTGTTGCAGGACAGCGTGAGCGGCGGTGAGCCGAAACGCCTCGCGCGCACCATTTCGGAAAGCGGGCACCATCTCGACCGACTGCTGAGCGACCTGCTTGATCTGTCACGCCTGGAAGCTGGCAAGCTCACCGTGAACAATGCCCCGTTCGACCTGCACGATTTCGCGAATGAGGCGCGCGACCTCTGGCAGTCGCGTATTGCCGGCAAACGGCTGGACCTGCGCATCAAGGTCGCCGGCGGCGCTGTGGCAAGGCTGGAAGCCGACGCGATGCGGCTTCGCCAGATATTGTTCAATCTGATGAGCAATGCGCTGAAATTTACCGAGCGCGGATATATCGGCGTCGAGCTGTCCACATTCGAAGCTGCGGGAAACCTTAAATTGCGCATGACGGTGGAAGACACTGGCTGTGGCATTACCGATATCGACAAGGCGCGCCTGTTTGAAGCCTTTGAACAGGCCAATGCTTCTACCGCCACCACGCATGGCGGATCCGGCCTGGGTCTGTCCATTGCCAAGGGGCTGGCCAAGCGTCTCGGCGGAGAAATCCTGCTGACGGACAATCCCAATGGCGGATCAATCTTCACCGTCACCATGCCCGTCGAACGGGCGGGGCCGCGGCTTGCGGTCACCGGTGCGCCGCCGAAGCCGCGCATGCGCGCCTTCGATCTCGGCCGCATCCTGCTGGCCGAAGACCATGCCGTCAGCGCCCTTGTCGTCACCCGCGCCCTGTCGGCGGCAGGCTGGCAGGTGGATTCCGTCCAGACCGCCGAAGATGCGATCGACCGCGCCGCGACCAACACATATCAGGCCATTCTGACAGATATCCACCTGCCGGGGGCCACCGGCGACGAGGTCCTCAAGGCCATTCGCGATGGGCGAGCCCCGAATGCACTTGCGCCGGTCATTGCGGTGACCGCGGATGTCAGCCCGGAGCGCCGTCTGGCGTGCGAAGAGGCGGGCTTCACCACAATCATCGAAAAGCCGATCCGGCCGCGTGCGCTGGTCGCGACGCTTGTCGACATCCTCCTTGCGGATCGCGCAGCAGCGGCCGAAGCAGACCACCGCCAATTGGCCTGATCCGGGCATGACGGGTCACACGCCTGCGCAAGACCAGAAACCAAGCCTGATGACCGCCATAGGGCGAGGGCTTCGATTTCGGTGTCCCAATTGCGGGCAGGGGCGGATTTTCCGGGCTTACCTGAAACAGGCCGATGCGTGCGATCATTGCGGCGAACCGCTTGGCAGCATTCGCGCCGATGATGGCCCGGCCTGGTTGACCGTTCTGTCGCTCGGTCCATTCCTCGTGGCAATAACCTTCTTTGTTTCGTTCGGCCACTTCCCGCTCTGGGCCGCTCTGCCGGTGGCCGCCATCGCCGTCACCGGGGCGGTGCTCCTCTTGCTTCCCCGCATCAAGGGTGCCTTCATCGCGGCGCTCTGGGTCTCCGGTATGGGCACTGGGGCAGGGAAGGCCGATTAAGGGCCCGGAATTCTCCTGCATCGCGTGCAGGCCGGGTGCTTGCGGAGGCGAGAAACCGCGTGTATGAGGCGCGCTTCGCAACAGCGAAACGGTTCGGTAGCTCAGCTGGTTAGAGCGCGCGACTCATAATCGCGAGGTCGGGAGTTCAAGTCTCCCCCGAACCACCATTTGCGGTTCCCCGAATTGTCGTGTTGCGCAGCATTCTGTCGCACCAACGTACTTTCTTGGCGTAATTTTCCCATTCCTAGGTTGACGGCCCACCTCTTGGCTCGCCAAAGTATGGCGACGTATTGCAAAGGGAAAGACCGGGGGAAAGTCGGTAATTCATCTTTGAAATCAATCGCCTGACCGGGCGCGTGGTTAACGGAACAGTTCTCGGGGAACTGGTGCCGGGACGGCGTATCTTGTCTGGACATTTTCACAGGGGAGGGGCTGGAACCCGCGCCTTCCCAAAACTGACGGCTGGCCCGAAGGCCGGCTCAACACTGGTGCCTGGGCCTGCTGTCAGGCGGGCCCGGACAAGGCAAAGGACTGTAGAATGCTGCCGTTTTCCACCTCTCATCACGCGCTTAGAAAATGGTATCCTGGTCTGATCGCCCCGGTGTGTGCGGTCCTGCTTGCGGCCTGCGGTGGCGGAGGAGGAAGTGGCGGGTCCGATCCGGCGCCGCCCCCTGCGCCACCCGCTCCGAGCGGTATCAGTTTCGAACTGGAGGGCACTGCGACAAAGGGCGTGATACTGGGCGGCACGGTTCGCGTGCTGGATGCGAATGACGCGTCCGTCGAGATTGCGACCGGCACAACCACGACATTCGACGGCAGTTTTGACCTGTCGGTTCTCGGCTCCACCGGCTTCGAGGGCCAGGTCGTGAAAATCGTGGTGACCGGCGGCAGTGGTGCCGTCATGGTCTGTGACGCGCCTTCGGGTTGTTACGATGTGGATTTTGGCGAGACATTCGAAATCAGCGACGAGTTCGAACTCTCTGCAATCATTGAAACGCCCACTGACGGAGGCAGCGCGACGGTTCACGTCAACGCCATTACCACGTTGGCCGCAGAGCTTATGGAATACAATGCCAACGGTGATGTACTGGACCGGACAGACATTGTCGCCGCGAACAGCCAGGTGGCCGACCTGTTCGGTCTCGAGAGCGAAGACCTGACCAGCCTGCCGGGGGTCGATGTGACGACGGCGGAACCCGACAATGATCTGCCCGCAGATATCTTGCGGGCCGCCTATGTCAATGCCGGCTTCCTCGGCGCGCTGCTGGAAGGGTCGGGCCCCTTGGACCAGCGTATGGACGCGCTGATCCAGGACTTCACCGAGAATGGCGGCCAGATGATCATGAACGAGGCTGAGGACAATGCGGCTGTCCTCAGCATGGAAGATGTTTTCGTGAGCGCAGTGGAAACCGCGGAACACCTCCCGCGTGAAGGAGAAGCGTTCTCCGAAGCAAACGAGAAACTGGAAGCAGATTATCTTGCCATCGTGGCCACGGCCGCCGGTACGCGATCTTCCGACCTTCCTGAGCGTCCCGTTCTGAAAGTGTCGACGACGGAAATGTCGTTCAGGGGCGTTCGGGGTCGAACTATCGAGGGGGCCGAGATTCACATCGCGGGCGAGGGTATTCCGTGGAAGATCAAACAGGTGGCCCCGTGGCTGACCTTCAGCAGGACGGAAGGAACAGGCTATGCCACCGTCAGGGTCACGCCCCTTACCGATATGGCAGAGGCAGGCCAGAATGAGGGCATCTTCATCGTCTATGATACCAAGGCCCCCAAGCAACACATCGTCGATGTCTCCTTTGCGATGGGAAATGAACTGATCGTGTCGGTGCTTGACGGGCCTGATCTTGAGGCCGTGCAAGGATCAACGGAGGCCCTGACACGGCGGGTGAGTGTTGAAGGCCTGGACGTATCCTGGAAGGCAGAGCCGCTGCAGGATTGGGTCAGCGTGACACCGTCCAGCGCAAGCCAGCCTGACTTCGCCACGATCACTATGAGCCCGACAGATCTGGCGCCCGGCAAGTACAGGGCGGATGTAAAGTTCGTGGACACCAATTTCGACCAGTCCTTCACGGTCGGACTCGATGTGTATATTGAGCCCCGCCGAATCCTGGTCGAAGAAACGGGCGTGAGCTTTTCGCACTTTCCTGCCAAATCCATATTGGATCGGGAGATCACCGTCTCCGAAAATTCGGGTGATCCGCTGGACTGGACAGCGACCGACAATGCGGCTTGGCTAACTGTCACGCCCTCCGGCCAGACCCCAGGTGTGCTGACTCTTCAGGCGGACCCTACCGGCCTTGCCGCCGGTGTGGTGCATATGGCTCAGGTCGAGGTGAGGACGGACAACACTTTCGTGCAGAATACTGAACAAGTCGAGGTCTCCCTCTGGATTGGGGAAGAGGACCCTGAAGCTCGGCTGGAGGTCACAAACAATGCAATTGGTGCCAGAAATATTGTTGCAGATCCTGTGAGACCATACTTTTACGCTAATACGACGGACCGCGATTACATAGTTGATAAGAACGTGGACATTTTCAATGTCTATACCGGAGAGCTCGTGGAAACGATTGAGAATGTGTCACCTAAGAATGGTGTCATGACCATCAGTCCTGACGGCTCATTCCTGTATGTGTTCGACGAGACGAATAACAACATCGTTCCAGTAGACCTGTCCACATACGAGGTCCAGGAAGGATGGAGTACTGAGTACCTCGATTCAATGGTGGTCAGGCGAGTAAATGGAAAGGAAATTCTTTTTACCGGTTCGGGGCTGGCATACGATCTCGCGAATAGAGAGCAGTTGGATGTGGACTTTGGCCTGTACACCTACAACAACAGAAACTCGGTTGATGTCAGCAGAAACGGTGAGAAGCTATGCCTCTTGGACGAGGGCTTGAGCCCGTTTTCGCTGTACTGTTTCAGCCTGACATATCGCCATCGGGATGGCGGGACACTTCACTCCCTTTATCATGGGGACGTTGATCATGGTGTGGGATCCGGTGGGGCGGACACCGCATTGTCACTTGACGGTACCGTAGCCTACACCGCTTCCGGGTCCCCCTATCAGTTCAATGTGTTCGACACGACGACGTTGAAACAGGTCCAGACGCTCGCGGGCAATCCGTATCCTACTGCGGCTGAGGTCGACGTGAATGGCATCTTCTATGGTGGGTTTCGTATTACCAGAGACCAGGGAGATGTGTGGGCGTATGACCGCGAAGGAAGCTTGATAAAAAAATATTCGGTCGGGAAGTCTTCGGACCAGTTGCGACAGAGGCAATTGATTGTTTCGGGAGACGGCAGCAGGATCATCGGTGCGATATCCGATTACTTTGATCCGGTAGACGGCTACACGGCGATTCTGGCGGCCGAGTAGGGGATTAAAATTCGCGAGAATGACTGGCCGCACAAGATGCCGCGCTCTATCATGTTCATCCATGACGCGATCAGTTTTCCTTGCATTCGTACTGGCGGGCCTGGCCTTTGCGCCCTTGGCGGTGGCTGATGAGGCAGCGGCGGAGGCGGCCTTTGTGCGGGGGGAGTATGATACTGCCCGCACGGAACTGTCGGATAGCAAAACTGCAGATGCGCTGGCCTTTCGCGCGCGGGCGCTGTTGGCAGAGGCGATGTCAGGGCCGGCTGACCCACCGGAGGATGTGCTGCACCGGGCATTGGATGACGCCAATGTCGCCCTCATCATGGACCCGGCCCATGCCGAGGGGCGTTTGCAGCGGGCGATTGCATTGTCGTTGATCCTGAGACCGATGAGCACGCGTGAGGCGCGCAAGACCGGCTGGGCGGAAGAGGCGCGAGACCTGGCGCGGGGCGTGCTGAAAGACGAACCCGGCAATGTCTATGCGCACGGTTTCCTGTCGGTGTGGAATCTGGAAGTCGTCAATCGCGGCGGTCCGATCGGGGCCATGATCATGGGGGCGGGGGTCTCTGACGGACGCGACCATTATGAGGCCGCCATAGCCGCCGCGCCGGATGAGGCGTCGGTTCACTGGCAATGGGCGCGGGCGCTCGCGGCGCTGAATGCGCGCAAGTATCGTGATGAAGTATTATCCGCGCTGGACGCAGCGCTTGCCGCAGCTGTCGATTCCGAACTGGAGCGTGTCATGCAGGCGCGCGCGGCCATGTTGAAAGCCGAAATGCTGAGAGATGACCGCCGCGCCCAGGAGATCGCGGCGGGTATGCTGTAGGGCGCTATTCCGCGGCGACGGCTTCGGCGTGGGCCTCTTGTTCAGAGAGGAAGCGCTCGGCTTCGAGCGCTGCCATGCAGCCCATGCCAGCGGCTGTGACAGCCTGACGATAGGTCTCGTCCGTGACATCGCCCGCTGCGAAGACGCCGGGGATTTCCGTCGCGGTGGAGTCTGGCGCCGTGATCAGATAGCCATTGTCCTTCATCTCCAGCTTGCCCTTGAACAGCTCGGTCGATGGAGCGTGGCCGATGGCAATAAAGACGCCGTGGACAGGCAGGTCTGTGGTCTCGCCGGTCTCGACATTCTTGATGCGCGCGCCTGTGACGCCAGCCGGGTCGCCGCCGCCGAGGACTTCGTCGAGCACGCTGTTCCAGATGACTTCGACTTTCGGGTTCTTGAACAGGCGGTCCTGCAGGATCTTCTCTGCGCGGAAGCCTTCGCGGCGGTGCACGACCGTGACCTTGGACGCGAAATTGGTGAGGAACAGGGCCTCTTCAACGGCCGTGTTGCCGCCGCCGACAACGAGCACTTCCTTGCCGCGATAGAAGAAGCCGTCACAGGTGGCACAAGCGGAGACGCCGAAGCCCTTGTATTTCTCTTCGCTGGGGATGCCGAGCCATTTGGCCTGTGCGCCCGTGGAGATGACAACGGAATCAGCCGTGTAGGTGGTGCCGCTCTCGCCGACGGCCTTGAACGGGCGCGAGGAGAAGTCGACTTCGGCGATATGATCATTGATCACGTTTGCGCCCATGGCTTCGGCGTGTTCCTGCATCTTCACCATCAGGTCCGGGCCCTGGATCTCGGTGAAGCCGGGATAGTTCTCGACCTCGGTCGTGATGGTCAGCTGGCCACCCGGCTGCATGCCGGTCACCACGGTCACATCGCGCATGGCGCGCGCGCCATAGACGGCGGCGGTCCAGCCAGCGGGGCCAGAGCCGATGATCAGGATTTCGGTGTGTTTCGTGTCAGCCATTGCGAAGGATCCGCCATCTGTTCTTGTCATATCGGCCCGGCATATGGGGCCTGCGGCATGAGCCTTAAAGTGCTGCGGGCATCATATCAATGTGAACACTGCCCGGCGGGGCCCAAAGCCCCGTTATTGCCGTCGCAGACGACTTCGACCGTGGCATGGAAGACATCGAACCGGTCAGCGAGGCGGGCCTTTACGGCGCGGCGCAGCTGGTCAGGATCGGCGCCGGGGGCAGCGGTGACTTCCAGCGTGATCAGGGGCTTGGATTCGGTCAGGGCCCAGGCATGGAAATGGGCCACGCCCGCGATGCCGTCGATCTCGGCCAGCAGGTCGGCCTGTATGTCTTCGGGATCGAGCCCGGCAGGCGTGCCTTCCAGAAGGATATGGCCGGACTTGCGGGCAATGCGCACCCCGGCGATGAGGACCAGCAGGGCCACCAGTGCTGACAGGATGGGGTCGGCGGCCATCCAGCCGGTGGTCATGATGATGATCGCCGCGCCAATGGCCGCGATCGAGCCGAGCAGGTCGCCCGCGACATGCCAGAGCGCCCCTTGCAGGTTCAGGTCTTCCTTGCTGCCGCCATGCAGGATGGCAAAGGCAAGAATGTTGACGAGCAGGCCGCCCACGGCGACGGCCATCAGCACGCCGCCCATTACATCAACCGGGTCCAGCAGGCGATGCACGGCTTCCCACATGATCCAGCAGGCCAGCGCGACCAGAAGAATGCCATTGGTGAAGGCGGCGAGAATCTTCATCCGCGCAAAGCCGTAGGAGCGCTGCGGGTCGGCCGGGCGTTCGGCCAGCTTGTACCCCACCCAGGCGAGGGCCAGCGAGCCGGCATCGGTCAGCATGTGCGCGGCATCGGCCAGCAGGGCCAGCGAGCCGGAGATCAGGCCGCCCGCCACTTCGGCAAACATGAAGGCGGCTGTCAGCAGCCCGGCTATGGCGACGCGGCGACGCGAGTCGGCGCTGGTCATGTCGGCATGGTGCTCATGGCTGTGGCCATGTGCATGATCGTGATCGTGGTGGTGAGAATGGGAGTGATCGCTCATATCGGCTGTACTGGCGGGTCTGGGGGAAGGGGTCAATCGGCCTGTGATAGCGTTGCGTT
>NZ_DGNK01000038.1:0-4138 GCF_002388935.1 Hyphomonas sp. UBA4494 | reverse complement strand
GCAGGTCACTGGCGGGCATGCGCGCTTCGCGGCGGGTGCGGAACCGGCCTTCAAAGGCGACGACCAGGCAAGCCGTGATGATCACAACCGCGCCGACCCAGAGCTGCCAGCCCGGCATCTCATCGAAGAAAATCAGGCCGAGCAGGGCGGACCAGACCAGCGACGTATACTCCAGCGGGGCCAGCCGCTGCGCCGGGGCGCGGGCATAGGCCAGCGTTGCCAGATACCAGACCCCATAGCCGAGCAGGCCAAGCAGCGCGAAGATCGGAAGGTCATTCCAGTCCGGCGCGCCGAACAAGCCGAACGTGACCGGCAGCATGGCCAGCGCTGGCACGATATTGGTGAACAGCGCAATTGTGGTGGCGTCCTCGATCAGGGCGCGCATGCGCAACAGGACAAGCACGAACGCATAGCCGATGGTTGAGCTGAACAGCGCGATCAGGCCCAGCGTCTGGTTGCCCGCGTCCTCCCCCGCGCCGGACTGGCCAGAGAGGGCAAAGGCGACGCCCGCAAAGCCCAGCAGGGTGGCGCCCGCGGCAACAGGGCTGATCTTCTCCCCCAGCAGAAGACGCGCGACCGGCGCAACCAGCAGCGCCGC
The DNA here is from genome assembly GCF_002388935.1 of Hyphomonas sp. UBA4494. Lineage (NCBI taxonomy): Bacteria > Pseudomonadati > Pseudomonadota > Alphaproteobacteria > Hyphomonadales > Hyphomonadaceae > Hyphomonas > Hyphomonas sp. UBA4494. The sequence goes on along the minus strand of NZ_DGNK01000038.1, from coordinate 3,540 downwards.
CGTGAAGCCGAGCGTTGTCGCCACGGCCAGAGGCAGCTGGGTGAGGGCATAGAAGAAGGTGAACGCGCAGAACAGCTGCAGCAGGCCGCGCAATGTGTGGAACCGGATTGCCGCCCAGCCGGGCACAGGCTTGCGCTGGGCCAGGAAGACCGCAAAGGCGATCACTGTGCCGAACAGGAAACGCCAGGCCACCAGATGCTGCAGCCCCGCATCGGGCGCAACGCCCTTCACCAGCGCGTCGACGCCCGTGCCGACAAGGATGGCAAAGGCGGCGATCAGCATGGGGGCGGAGAGCAGGCGGGCGGTCATAAGCCGCGGACCGTAGACCAGCGGTGCGCGACCGGAAACGGATTAATTCGCCACCATATTTTCGAGACGGTCTGTGTGGCCCTTGGGGCAGGTATGGTATGGAGCGCGAAAGAGGTGGCCGTGACACAGTGAGCCGCCCGCGAAGGGGAGACGATGAGATGACTGCACCACGCTTGCGCCAATTGGTGATTGCGGCCGAGACGCTGGAGACGGCCGACCGGCTGGGCGAATTGCTGGGTCTGGGAGCCCCCTTTATTGATCCGGGCGTAAAGGAGTTCGGCCTTGAAAACCGCGTCTATGCGATTGGCGACCAGTTCCTGGAAGTGGTCGTGCCGATGACGGACAGCGCGCCCGCGCGCCGCTTCATCGACCGGGGCGGGGAGGGCGGCTATATGGCGATCTTCCAGACGGATGACCTTGAGGGTCTGCGCACACGCGTGGACGGTATGGGCATTCGCCGGGTCTGGAATATTGACCTGCCGGATATTTCAGCAAGCCATCTGCACCCGGCCGATATTGGCGGGGCGATTGTGTCGGTCGACGAGGCGCGTCCGGCAGGCAGCTGGCGCTGGGGCGGGCCGGACTGGCGCGAGCGCGCCGTGGCCGGACGGTTGACCGCGCTGGCCGTGGAGTCCCCTGAGCCCGAAGCGCTGGCCACGCGGTGGGCCCTGGCATTGGGCCAGACGGTGGACCGTGACAGCATCTTCCTGGCCGATGGCGTGATACAGTTCCGCAAGGGCGAGACGGAACGGGTCGCCGCCTTTGGCATCCAGACGCCCGATTATGCCGCCGTTCTGGAACGCGCCGGCAAGATGGGGCTGGACGTTGACTGGCGCGAAGTGAAGTTTGCCGGGGTGGGGCTCAGCCTTGTGGGGTGAGCCTTTTTCGGGGCGCTGAGCGAAACTCCCAGCACCCGTATCTCCGGCGCATGCCAGAGTCCCGTGCGGGTGGCTTGGGAGAGAGGCGCCGGATCAGGTCCGGGGATGCGGGTTATGGTCGAATTGATCCGTCTCAGGACGTATCGGGATTTTCCCGCACGGCGGCTTCATGCAGCTCTGTCAGCGTCGCCTGTTCGGCCTGTGTCACCGGCAAGCGTTTGAAGGCGGGCGGCAGGGCGCGGGCGATGACCGGGCGCGGGCCGGCCAGAAGGCGGCGCATTGCCTCGACATAGCGGGGCAGGTTTTCCAGCGCATCTTCCAGCGCGAGCAGGCGGCGGACCTGCCGCGTCGCGGGCAGGAGATCGTCCGGCTCAGCCGGATATTCGGACAGGTCTATGGGCGCGTCCGCATCGAGGAGGCGAATGCGCGGCCCGGTGCGAAAGCGTTTGGGCGGCGGCGTTCGAGGCGTTTTGCCGGGCAGGGCTTCACAGAGGCGGAAGTGCGGGGTGGGGAAAAGCGCGCGTTTCGGCGCGGCCTTGCCGGGCGCGGCGCGGGTGGTGGGATCCGTCTGCGGACGGGTGGCCAACGCGCCAAGGTCTGCGGCCATCAAGAGGATCAGGCGGCGCATCAGCGGCTCGGCATGGGCCAGAAACCGCGTCAACTGGCGCAATTGCCAGCGCGCCAGGAAAGGCAGGCAAGGCAGGCGGCCCAGCCCCAGCGCGCGGCGCATGTCGCCGGCCAGCCAGTCCAGCCGCTCAAGGCTGAACCGGGCCGCATGAAACAGAAGGTCCGCAGGCGTGGTCATGCAGGACAGCATGAAGGCGTGGGCTGTCAGACGGATTGGGGGAGCCATGTCCCCCACCCAGCAGCGGGCGGGCGCTTGCGCCGGGCAGCTTGACCATGGTCAATTCCGGGAGGCGTGGCATTGATAGGGCTGCGGCGTAGACTCATCACGGCCTGATAGCGAGGAGTCCCGGATGACCGCCCGAGCGCTGCTGCCTTTCTTCCTGCTGACCTTCGGCATTGCTTGGGGCGTGCTGGCGCTGTTCATGGCCATGCCGGACCGGCTGACCGCCCTCTTCGGGCCGGTCTCGATCTCGGTGATCGTGACGCCGCTGTTCAATGCCTCGCGCGGCTCGATCCTGCTGCCATTGCTCTGTCACTTCCAGCTCAACGGCCCGGCCTGGCCGGACGCACAGCCCTTTGACAACGGGCTGTTTGCCGCGACGGCGGTGCTGGTCGTGTGGCTGAACCGCAGGACGATGTTTTCCCGGCAGGGCGCGGCGACAGAGGTGATCCCGTCCACTCCCGGCCGGTGACCGGCGGTGCCCCGCGCGCATGCTTCGACTTCGCTCAGCATGAGCGCGTCGGAGACGGCGGGCCGGGCAAGGGGGCCGTGCCGTGTCGTCAGACGTTTGACCTGGCGCATCCGGGTCCCGTAGTCTGCGGGCTGACACAGGATATGGGGACGACTCGAAATGACGATCAGATTTATGGCAGCGCTTGGCGTTGCTGCCGCGCTCGCCGGCATGGCCGCAGCGCAAGGTGCGCTTGGGATTTTTGGCGAAACGGAAGAGGTTGAACTGGAAGGCCTGAATGTTCGTCCGGGGCTTTACGATGTGACGATCACGCAAACCCAGTCCGGATATGCGAATGGTGAGCGGATCGAGCGGCCCCCACAAACCCAGTCCGGGCAGATGTGCATTCGTCCAGAGGGCGATCTCTTGCGGGCGGAGGATTTCAATAGACCTGGCTGTGAAGTCGACACGCGCAGCGTGGAAGTCACTGGCGTGTATTTCAGCATGAGCTGCAACTTGGGCGGACAGGAGATGGGGGGCCGGTGGAGAATCGGGGTTGGCCACCCGACGAAAATAAGCCTGGAGCGGGACTATTTCGTCCTGCCCGACGGGCGCATGGCGTCGTCAACATTTTTCGTCGCCGGCAGTCTGCATAGCCAGGAGGATGAAGTCTCGGCGACCCTGGAGGTTGAGCAGCTATTCAAGTATGCGGGCGAGTGCCCGGCATAGCGATGGATGGGGGGGGCATCATGCGTCATCCCCGGTGCACATTCTTGCCTCGTGTCGTGTCGCGGTCGGTCGCCGTCAGTCGCCCTTCCGTTCCGGGAGGTTGTCGTGTGTGGTCGAGGCGAGGTCTTCGAGTTCGGACTCGCTCATCGAGTCGTACATCTCCTTTGACGCGCCTTGCAGGTCGCTGACCTTGGTGTCGCCGCGCTTGGCGGACAGGGCCGCACCGGCGGCCTTTTGCTGGGCTTCGGACTGGGCAGGCATGGAGGGCTCCTTCGCGCATGGGTCTCGCGGAAGGAACGGGGGAGGGCGGGATGGGTTCCCGGCTC
>NZ_DGNK01000041.1:0-3012 GCF_002388935.1 Hyphomonas sp. UBA4494 | reverse complement strand
CCGGATCGTATTCGAGCCGGATCCCGAATCCGCTGAAACGGCCTGACAGCGAAATGCGGAATGAATGCAGCTTCCCTTGTGGCCGAGCCCAGAAAGACGCAATCTTTCGAGGATGATCAAATCATGTAACGCGCATACTCCTGCACGACGCGATCGGCGGTGATCTCCAATTTCTCGCGGCGCTGTTCCTGGGCTTCAGCGATGGCCGCCTGGACGTCATCTTTCGTCAGCAGTCGCGATCCTTGCATCTTTGCTGTGTCGGGGCTGTACCCAGCCCGGATCGCCGCCTGGGTGGCGTTGAGATCGACGAGATATTCTTGCACGAAGGTTAGCTGTTTGGGTGTCATGGCGAACGTCCTTCTGCATTGAACGTTATCTTATAACATGAAACGGCCATGACGTGTGGGTTCGCTGACGTCGTGTCCATCTCAATCACTACTCTGAGGGCACAAAAATTAGAGTTGGGACTCATAACCTTCGCGAAAGCCGATGATTATGCGCTCTCGCCAAGAAGGAATGTTGGCTTTCCGTCGATACTGACCTGATTTTTTTCGACCCAATGTTCTCGGACGCCTGACAGTCCCTTTCGCTCTTCCCATAGCCGCAAGGTGTCGCGTTCGCCGACGAATTCGTAGAGCGGCACACCAAACCCGCACGACTTCAGAAGGAACTCAACCTTCAGATCGATGATCTGTCGCGAACCGTTGCGTTCCGGGAACATGTCCAGCAGTTCGGGCCATTCATTGTCGCGCGGATGAATCAATTTCGCTTGCCCGTACGCTCTCAGGATCATCGGTCTTGAGTCGAAGGAACACCACATAAGCGTCATGCGCGAAGATTCCGCTAGATGGGCTCCTGTTTCATTTTCTGCGCCAGTCAGGTTTACCCAGACGATACGGTTCGGGCTCATTATCTTCAGTGAATCGGCATCCTTTGGAGCCATGTTGACCCGCCCTTCGGGCGCAGCCGTAGCCACAAAGAACATCTGCTGATCTGCAATAAACCTCTCGTGGATCGGTTCGATCTGATCAAAATGGGTTTTTGGCATTGGCTCGTTTCCATAATCCGCTTGTGAAACGAATAGGCATCCAAACTTCAACCGGGATTTCCCATTTGGCTCTCCGAAGCGAAGCGTGCCGCGTCCGACGGCGGCGATCAAGCCGGAAGTCGAGAAGAACTGCTGACGGGGCGGCCCGGCCGAAGCCGGAATGCACGCTGGCGGGCATTGAGGACCGGCAAGAGATAGAGTTCGCCGCCTTCCGGACACACCTCTCCCGTTATCACTGCAGGCCGATGGTGCGATAGGCGTCCTGGTCATGAAGGCGCCGCCTCAGCTGGTGGCCCGCGCAGGCCGTAGATCAGGTCGAGGACGCCGGAGAACACCGCGCGCGGCAGGGCGGCTTCGGCCATCTGGAAGACGGCATAGCGCGCATGGCGCACCATTCGCGCGCCCGTCTTGATCAGCCGCTCCCTGAGCGAGGTCAGCGACCAGCTCTCGATAGCCTTTGGCGTAGCCGACGTGCGCAGGAAGTTCGCCAGATTGTAGGCGAGCGCATGCAGCTGGAGGCGCACGGCGTTGGCGGCGAAGCGGATGCATGAAAGGCGCGTCCACTTCACCGCGTACTTGCCTTCCTTGATGTGCTGCTCGGCCGTGCCCCGGTCATTGTAGAATGACAGCACCCGCTCGTTCGGCAGGCTGCGGTTGGTCACGATGAACCCGATGGTCGGGAACAGCTGCCCCGGATGGAACTCGACCTTCGCCACGACCCGCCGGGGCTTCGACCAGCTCCTGGCTCGATAGTGGAAGCTGGTGTAACGGCGCACGACATGGTTCGGTGGGCGGCCTGGCGGTCGCCGGGTCAGGAACGCGACCTGTTCATGGAGCTTGGGATTGCCCTTGATGCGGATCGCGTAGTCCCAGCCCTCGGCTTCCAGTAGATCGAACAGTGCGGGGATGGCGAACGCCGCATCGGCCCGGAACCGCCGGCGCGTGATCGAAGGCCGCGCGTCGGCGGAATAACGCGCCAGCACCGGCTTCAGAACATCTTCCCAGCCATCGGCGCTGTGGACGTTGCCCGGCCGGAGCGCGCATCGCTCCAGATCGCCGAACTGGTTGAAGACGAACAGCGGATGCAGGCACTTGGATTGGAAGTGGCCGTTCCAGACAGCGCCCTCCTGCTCGCCATGCACAGGGCTCTCGGAGCTGTCCATGTCGAGCGTGATGCTCTTCGGCGGGCGGCGGTCATGCACGGCGTCGATCCAACGCCCCGGCAGATCGGCCAGGGCCGCCATGTTCCCATGCCGCGTCAGTATCTGCGTCTCGAACCGGCCCATGGCCGAGGCAGAGGCTGCACCATGCTTAATCGCGCGTCCGCCGATCAACTGCCGCATTACAGGGTCGCGGCGGAGCCGGTAGGCGTCGTTGACATCTTCGTAGCCGGCCAGGCGCGAGAAGATCGACTGGCGCAGCAGGCCGGCGAGGCGATGGCGGCCATTCTTCCCGGTGCGAGGATCGGCAATGCTGCCCGCCGCCAAGTCGATCAGCCCCAGCGCGTCGTCAAGCTCGCGGTGCAGCAGCAAGCCCCCATCGGAACTGATCGGATGCCCCCTGGAACGCGAGCCTCACGGAGCGGTCGAACTGGAGCTGCAAAGGGCCGGAATACGCTTCACCCGTCGCGTTCGCCCGCAAATCCCCGCCCCAATCTCATCAACCCATTGTTATAGTGAGACTATCACGCTGCCGAAGGCCGAGAAAAGGCGGTCCATATGGGAAATGCGGGTTGAGGCTTTCGCCTCCAAGCGCCGGGATCGAAAGGCCGCCCTCTCGTTCCTGCGCCGCGCGGCAGCCCTTGCCGTATGGCGGCAACTCGCCGCCTGAAGGCCGCCCTCCCCTGTCAATCAGAGACCTTTTGAGATTGGTCTGACAGCACCGCCAGCGACCCGCCTCACCGGCCTCCGAAAGGCATTGTCAGGGCAATCCGGCCTGAAGGGTGTGGATCGGCATGGAATAAG
>NZ_DGNK01000002.1:0-66469 GCF_002388935.1 Hyphomonas sp. UBA4494 | reverse complement strand
TCGGCATAGCGCGCCTCAACAGCATTCCCGCCTTCCTGGAGACACTGAAGCTGCTGCACGTGGCGGGTCCCCTGGCGGGAACGGCAATCTCCTCCATGAGCTGCTCCGGCGGCGAGGCCTCGGTCATGGCCGATGCTGCCGAAGGCCGCGGCGTCCGCTTCCGCGCCCTCGATGGCGCGCAGGCGAAAGCCGTGAGAGCCACGCTCGGCCCGCTGGTCGCGGNNGGTATCCAATCCGCTCGACTACCACACCTTCATCTGGGCCAACGAGGCGGCCATGACGGCGACCTTCAGCGCCATGGTCGGCGCCGGCTTCGATCTCAACCTGCTGGTCCTCGACTTCCCGCGCGGCGACCGCTGCAGCGATGCCGAATGGTGGCCGACCCTGCGCGCCTTCGAGGCCGCCCTTGCCACCCATGGCGCCAGGGGCGCGCTGGTCGCGAGCCTGCCGGAAAACCTCTCCGAGGAGCAGGCGGATCAACTGGTCCGCCGCGGCATCGCCCCGCTCTGCGGCATCGACGACGCCTTGTCGGCGGCAGAGGCGGCGGCGGCCATCGGCGCGGCTTGGCGGGAGGCGGCGCCGCAGCCTGTCGCCACCGCGAACCCCGCCGGCACGACGGCAAGGGAGACACTGGACGAAGCCGCCGCCAAGGCCCTGCTGGCCGCACACGGGGTTACCATACCTGCCGGCCGCCGCGTTACCGATGCCGACACGGCCGTCGCCGCGGCCGCGGAGATCGGCTATCCCGTCGCGCTGAAAGCGCTCGGCCTCGCGCACAAGACGGAGGCCGGCGCCGTCCGCCTGAACCTCGCAACGCCGGAGGCCTTGCGCGAGGCCGCCGAAGCCCTCTCGAAGCTTGGAAACGGCCTCTACATCGAACGCATGGTGCCCGCGCCCCTGGCGGAGATCATTGTCGGCGTCACCGTCGAGCCGCCCTTCGGCCCGGTGATGACCCTCGGCAGCGGCGGCGTGCTGGTCGAACTGCTGCGTGACACCGTGACCCTGCTGCTGCCCGCCCGCCGCGAGGAGATCGAAGCGGCCCTCAAGAGCCTGAAGTGCGCGCCCCTGCTGGCCGGCTATCGCGGCCGCCCCAGCGGCGACGTGGCGGCCGCCGTCGATGCCGTCGCGGCGGTCCAGAGCCTTGTGCTGGCGCAGGCAGACTCTATCGTGGAACTGGAAATCAATCCGTTGATCGTATCGGCCGAGGGCGAAGGCGCCTTCGCCGCCGATGCCCTCATCGTTCGAAGGGAGGCCCCGCATGCCTGAGGCCAAGCAAGATGTCGTGCGCAGCCGGCGCAAGGGGGGCGTGCTGGAGGTGACTCTCGACCGCCCCAAGGCCAACGCCATCGATTTGGCGACCAGTCGCCTCATGGGGCAGATCTTCAAGGAATTCCGCGACGACCCGGAGCTGCGGGTGGCGATCATCGCGACGGCTGGTGACAAGTTCTTCTCGGCCGGCTGGGACCTGAAGGCGGCGGCCGGCGGCGACGCGGTCGACGGCGACTACGGCGTCGGCGGCTTCGCCGGCCTGCAGGAACTGCGCGACCTAAACAAGCCGGTGATTGCGGCGGTGAATGGTTTCGCGCTCGGCGGCGGCTGTGAGCTGGCGATGATGTGCGACATGATCATCGCGTCCGAAAAGGCGAAGTTCGGCCAGCCGGAAATCAAGCTGGGCGTCACGCCCGGCATGGGCGGCTCCATTCGCCTGACCAAGGCCGTCGGCAAAGCCAAAGCCATGGACATGGTGCTCACCGGCCGCATGATTGACGCCGCAGAGGCAGACCGGATCGGGCTCGTCTCCCGCGTTGTGGAGCATGACGCGCTGATGGACACGGCCATGGGCGCGGCGAAAGAAATCGCCGGCTATTCCATCCCGTCCATCATGGCCGCCAAGGAAATGGTTGGCCGCGCGCTGGAAGTCTCGACCGCAGAAGGCGTGAAGTTTGAGCGCCGCCTGTTCCAGGGCCTGTTTGGAACCGCAGACCAGAAGGAAGGCATGGCCGCCTTCACAGAGAAGCGCGCGCCGGACTTCAAGGACAAATAGGCCTGCACCGGAGTGCATAAACATCGCGCCGCAAGAGCGCGGGGACAAGGGAGTATCGCATGACAAAGATCGCATTTATCGGGCTCGGAAACATGGGCTCGGGCATGTGTGTCAATCTCTGCAAGGCGGGCCATGAGGTCCGTGCCTTCGACCTCAATGCCGAGGCGGTGAAGGCCGCTGAAGGCCATGGGGCAGTTGCTGCGGCCACAATTGCGGATGCGGTGAAGGACTCCGAAATTGTGGTCACCATGCTGCCAGCCGGCAAGCATGTCCTGTCGGTCTATTTCGGCGATGACGGCGTGGCGGCCCATGCAGCCAAGGGCGCGCTCTTTCTTGATTGCTCGACCATTGCGGTGGAGGATGCCCGCGAAGCGGCGTCCAAGGCCGACGCGGCAGGCTTCCTGATGGCGGATGCGCCTGTCTCCGGCGGGACGGCTGCGGCAGATGCCGGTACGCTGACTTTCATGTTGGGCGGCCCCGATGAAGCCTATGCCAAGGCCAAGCCGATCCTCGACGTAATGGGCAAGAATATCTTCCATGCCGGCGGCAGCGGGAACGGCCAGGCGGCCAAGATCGCCAACAATATGCTGCTCGGCATCTCAATGATAGGCACATGTGAAGCGTTCAATCTCGCGGAAAAGCTGGGTCTCGACGCGCAGACCTTCTTTGATATCTCCTCCACAGCCTCCGGCCAGTGCTGGAGCATGACGAGCTATTGCCCGGCGCCGGGGCCGGTGCCCACCGCGCCATCAAACCGGGACTATCAGCCCGGTTTTGCGGTCGCGATGATGTTAAAAGATCTTCATCTGGCGGCGTCTGCAGCAAGGGCCGCCGGGGCAGAGGTGACGCTGGGTGAAATGGCGGAAAAAATCTATCAGGATCTCGACACTAGAGGGCATGGCGGGCTCGATTTTTCAGGTGTCATGAAGGATCTCCAGCAACGACTAGACTAGACTCAATTGGCTAAGTTGGGCCGCCCATGATCCGACCAATCCCGGATCGGGCGGCCCATTTTGCAACCATTCGCAGGCTCGCTCATTCATTCGTCTCGGAATGTATTGCGCTGCAGCATTCATGATGGGGATCATGGGGGCGCGAGCTGGCGAATAGGTGAGACTTGAGCAGGCAATTTTTGTTTCGGCCGAAATGTATTCGTGTGTTCACACTCGCGATGCTTCTCGTTGCGTGTTCTCCCGCCGATGATACATCAGCTCCGATGGCTATAGATGAGGCGCCGATCCTCCCGTCAGAATCAGAGCCATCCGAGCAGGTGCCGCCAGCCAAGAGCCAGCCAGCACCTTCATCTATCTACAACTTGGAACGCGTCCAGCCCGAGCCGGCATCCGTGCCGGTGCGGCCTCAGCCCGAAGATATGGCGGATGCCAATACCGTGGCCGCATTCGGCTTGCCTGAGATACGTCAGAAGGCCCGGCGGCTGGCCGCAGAGCCATATGAGCCATCTCGACCCCTTCCGGATGATGCGAAGCGTTTGAACTATGATCAGTACCGACGCATCCTTCCGGTTGCTGGCGACATGGGGTGGTCCGACCCTGCGACAGGATCGCGTGTCTTGTTCGATCCTCGTGGCTACCTGTTTGATCAAGAGGTCCGCATTAACATTATCGACGAGGATACAGTCACGCCCCATAATTACTCTACCGACGCATTTGATTTCAAGGATTTGCCCTTGTCCGAGGAGACGCAGGAAACACTCGGCTTTGCCGGTTTGCGGTTGCTGGCGCCCATTAACAAGGCCGGGAAGTTCGATGAAGTGCTCAGCTTCAAGGGCGCTAGTTTCTTTCGGGCATTGGGAGCGGGCAGCGTGTACGGCGCATCGGCGCGGGGGCTGGGTATTGGAACCGCATCTGCGGATGGGGAGGAATTTCCTGTGTTCCGCGAGTTTTGGGTAGTCCGTCCAGACCCTGCGTCTCAGGGTGTCACCATATACGCGCTCATGGACAGCCCGAGCGTAACGGGCGCGTTTGCCTTTGAGGTTTCGGCGGGTCCGCGCACCCAAGTCGAAGTGGAGGCGACTTTTTTCCCCCGAAAGGAAATCGATGGTGTCGGCCTGTCGCCACTGACCTCCATGTACTATTTCTCGCCTCATGACGTGGTCAAGCAAGGGCACGATTTTCGTCCAGCCGTGCACGACTCCGAGGGGTTGGCGATCCAGATGTCGAACGGCGAATGGGTTTGGCGTCCTCTCCAGAACCCCGCCGATCTGGAAGTATCGGTGCTGGCAGGAACACAGCCGATGGGCTTTGGTCTGCTGCAGCGGCATCGGAAATTTGATGACTATTCGGATGTTGAGGCCGCATATCATCAGCGTCCGGACGTCTGGGTGGAGCCGCATGGAGACTGGGGCGAAGGTCAGTTGATGCTCGTCGAGATTCCGACTGTGAACGAGTACAATGACAATGTCGCCGTATTCTGGCGCCCGGCATCCGGTTGGCGACCTGGTGGCACACATACGATTTCCTATACGATGAACTGGGGACACAGGCCGGGTGCCCTGGCCGAAGTCATGTCCGTGTCGGACACGCGTGCTGGCCGTAAGCCAGGCGGCAAGGCACGCATGTTCGTGCTCGACTACGAGGATGTCCCGGAAGGATTTTTCGAGAATGCCGAGCTGGAGATCAGCACATCAGCAGGAAAGATCCTCAATCCGGTGATGCGTCGCCACCCTTCCAGTGACAATTACCGGATGAGTTTCGAGCTCGATCCCGAAGGCGCGGACATGGCGGAACTGCGTGCAGTTGTGGTGCGGGGTGGTCGCCCGCTGACGGAGACGTGGCTTTATCGGTGGAGCACAAAATGACGAACCTTCGCCCGCGCCCGACGGAATTTCCGCTTACCATGCCCAACCAGCCCTTGCAGTCCCGGATCGCCAGGGTGCGGGCTGGCACCACGTCTCATGTCTGGCGGAAGCTGTTCGTGCTGGGGGCTTCAGTTCTTCTGACCCTTTGGACCACGCGGGAGATGTACGAGGTTCTGGCCGTGTCGGGAATGACATTGCTGGAATGGGTTCTGCTGTTTGTGTTCGCAATCAATATCAGCTGGATTTGCTTTGCCTTCGTGAACGCAACCATTGGCTTTGCCTGTGCCGTGACGCCAAGGCATGCGGCGCGCTCGGCTGACCCCGTCTGTATCCGAAACGTGCGCACCGTCCTTACGTTTCCAATCTACAATGAGGTGGTTGAAGATGTCTTCGCAACTGTGTCCGCTACGGCGCGGATGCTCGAAGATGCACCGGGTATCTATGAGTGTTTTATCCTGAGCGATACGACTGATCCCGAAATTGCGCTCGTCGAAGAGGTGGCGTATACAGAGTTGTTGAAGACGGTCAGGGGCAATGTTCCTGTTCGTTATCGTCGACGCACAATCAATCACCATCGCAAGTCCGGTAACATTCGTGATTTCGTTATGCGATGGGGTGGGCGCTACGACCATATGATCGTTTTCGACGCTGACAGCTATATGGAGCGCGACACGATTGTGCATCTTGTGGAGGAGATGGAGCGCGCGCCTCATACTGCGCTGATCCAGACCATCCCTCAACTAGTCGGTGGACGTACCCTGCTGGCACGTTGTCAGCAATTTGCGTCTGCGCTTTACGGCCCGATCCTGGGGGGTGGGATGGCTTGGTGGGCGCAGAATGAAGGAAATTTCTGGGGACACAACGCCATCATCAGAATCTCAGCTCTGGCTGAGGCTGCTGGACTGCCGGAAATGCCAGGTAAAGCGCCTTTTGGCGGCTCAATCCTGAGCCATGACTTCGTTGAGGCTGCGTTCTTGCGCCGCGCTGGTTGGAATGTGGAAATTCGCCCCGAAATCGGTGGGTCTTATGAGCAGGGGCCGCCCACTATTATTGAACTGGTCAAGCGCGACCGACGCTGGTGCCAAGGCAATATGCAGCACATGGCGGTTCTCTTGAAAACAGGCGGGCTCAGCTGGACCAATCGGTTTCATCTCATCACGGGCATCTTTTCCTACCTTGCCTCACCGCTCTGGCTGATCTTCATCACACTTGGTATGCTGTTGTCGCTCCAGAACAGCTTCATGCAACCCGCGTATTTTGGGGATGAGGCATCGCTCTTCCCAACCTGGCCGGTGATCGACTCTGAGCGTGCGCTGACCCTCTTCTTCGTCACGATGGGACTGTTGTTCGCCCCCAAGATGTATGGGTTGGTCTACGGACTGGTGTCGCGCGAGTGGCGTCGGAGCGTGGGCGCCGGCAAGACGATTCTTGGCGCTCTGACGGAGACGGCATTGTCGGTCCTGATCGCCCCGATTCTCATGGCGACGCAAACGGGCGCAGTTATCAATGTCTTCCGGGGCAAGGATAGCGGATGGTCGCCGCAGGAACGCGCGCAGGGCGGGTACAGCTTCCTTGCGACGCTGCGCCATAATATTCCAGCCACGCTGCTGGGTGCGGCGCTGATGATGGCGGCTACCGCAATCTCACCCGTCTATGCGGCATGGCTGGCTCCGGCAACGGTCGGCATGGTCCTTGCGGCTCCATTATCCTATTGGACCGCGAAAGAGTCGGCGGGGCAGAGGGCACGTCAGGCAGGTTTGCTGGTCAGCCCTGTCGAGGTCCGTCTGCCGGACAGCGTCGGCCTGTCCTGGGCGGAAGTACGCGCTTTTTCAGCGCTGCCCAAGACCGACATGGTTTCCCTATTGCGTGATCGCGTCAGCCAGCGGAAGCGGCGACCGCTGATTGATCCATATTGGCCCTTGCAGCGACACGAGGTTCACGAACCACTGGCGCTCGCTCGTGCGCGTGTAACACGCGTGCTCACGCTTGAAGAATATATCAAGGCCATATCCAAAGCTGAATTGATGGCTATCCTGAATTCCTCACAGGATCTTGAAAGCATCAGTTTCAGGTTCGCCGTTGCCGGGCGGGTCGCCGGGGATGTCTCTGCTTATGAAAGACTGATGTCCAGCGAGCGAGCAGGCGGGCGTACGACAACCTCCAGCGGAGGACAGCGAAGTGGCACCTGACTTCTCTATTTTGGAAGTGTCACTTAAGCGTTGTTGAGATGAACTTCCTGATCGCATGTAGCGACTCCGGCTCATTGAGGAACGGCGTATGGCCTCGCCCCGGCACAGTCAGCAATCGGCTGCCCTTATGCCGCTTCAGCATGCGGTTCGCGGTTTTTTCTGTGAGGATATCCGAGGTTTCACCGCGAACAATCAGTAGCGGGATGGCCTTGAGCGCCGAGTAGATACGCCACATCGCGAAGTTGACGCGCCAGCTCGGCTTCGTACTGCCCATGCCCCGCACAATTACCGGATCATAGTCGAATATGATCTTCCCATCATCGCGTACCGTGCAAGTTCGCTTGGCAAATTCGAGCCAGTCGTCTGTGTTATAGTCCGGGTAGACGCTCGCCTGTGTTCGGCCAATTGCTGTAGCGGCATCGTCCAGATTGTCGAATGTTTCATTCCCGCCAGCATAGCCGGCTATGCGTTTGAGGCCCGCGGGATTTACTTCGGGTCCGACATCATTGATCACGATGCTCTTGATTTTATCCGGGAAAGCCTTGGCCATCAGCATGGCCATCAGCCCTCCCATCGATGTGCCGATCAGGATCAGATTGTCCAGTTTCAGGTGCGCAATCAGCGCAGCCATGTCTTGTACATAAACTGGTGGCGCATAGGTCTCGCCACTCGGGTCGCGATCCGACCGTCCGCGCCCGCGCACATCGACCGAGATGTACCGGGCGGGTAATTCCAAGCCGCGTATCATGGGCTCGAAATCCTTATGGTTTCGGGTCAGGCCGTGCATGCACAGCACAGTGAGGTTGCTGTCATGTGGGCCATACTCGGCGGCGTAGAGTTTCAGTCCGTCATGCGCAGTGTAGTAGATATCCCGTTTTTCCATGGCGGGGCTCAGACCAGCTTGGCCGCGCGGGCAGCGTCGCGGGCATAATAGCGTCCCGACAGGACGAGGAAGAGGATGCTCGCAGCGTTCAGCAGGAGGATGATCTCCAGCGCCGATTTCAGCGGGGTTGTCGAACCCGCATCAGAGAACTGAACACTGAGCCAACCAGCAAAGGTCGGGCCGCCGCCAATGCCAATCAGGGTCAGGCAGAGCAGCATGAAGGCAGATGCGAAGGAGCGCATGCGCAAACCCACCAATTCCTGAGAGGCCGTATAGGCAACGCTGGCATAGATCAGGCCGACAAAGCTGGGCACCACGTTCCACGCATAGGCAAGGCCGATGCTGTCTGCCTGAAGGAACATCCATGCAAATGGCAGGGCAAGTGCGCCACAGGCTGCAATTGTCCACGGGCGCCAGGCCAGGTTCTTCGAAGACATGCGGTCACAGATCTTGCCGACGACGACTGCACCGACCCCGCCGACGCCACCAATCAACAGGCCGAGTGGGATGGAGACATCCCCGGGGCCGACATCGAATGTGCGCTGGAGGTGGCTGGACGTGAAGACAAGGAAGGCGTTCGCCGAGACACAAATGAGGCAACAGCCTAACAGCAACAGCAGGAATGAGGTCTGACCTGAAATGAATTTCAGGGTTTCGCCAATCGATGGTGCTTCGCCATCATCGACGCGCTGTTCAATAGCACCGCGTTTCGGCTCTTTCAGTGTGAAGCGAACCAGCAGGGCGAGGATCAGGCCCGGTATACCCGCGATAAAGAATGCCGCGCGCCAGCCAAACGCTTCATACACCAAACCGCCCAGCGCGAAGCCGCCAAGGATGCCGAAGCCAATCCCCGTCGTATAGATGCCGAGCGCGGTGGCGCGTTCGTGGGGCGCGTAGAGATCAGAAATGATGGATGTGGCAGGTGGAGTACCGCCCGCTTCGCCCACGCCAACACCCATGCGGGCGACCAGCAAGTGCCAGAAATTCTGTGCGAGGCCGGAGATGGCGGTCATACCCGACCAGACGGCCAGTGACAGAGAAATGATGGTGCGGCGATTGCCCCGGTCGGCCCACATTGCCATCGGAATGCCGAGGGTTGCGTAGAAAGCCGCAAAAGCGAGGCCTGTCAGCAAGCCGAGTTGAGCGTCGTCCAGTTTCAGGTCGGCCTTGATCGGC
This sequence comes from Hyphomonas sp. UBA4494, assembly GCF_002388935.1. NCBI lineage: Bacteria > Pseudomonadati > Pseudomonadota > Alphaproteobacteria > Hyphomonadales > Hyphomonadaceae > Hyphomonas > Hyphomonas sp. UBA4494. Next base: position 57,359 of record NZ_DGNK01000002.1, on the reverse strand, counting down.
TCCAGCAGGATCACGAGGACCTGCCGGTCGATATGGTTGAATGTGTAGACCAGCGTAAGCAATGCCAGCACATAGGCGCGAGATGCATTACGGGACGTCGAAGAGGGTGGGGCCGCGAGATCGGTCATGGCTGTCCTTCAGGCTACGCCGAAGCGGTTACCGGTATCTGCAAGGTTTGGGAGGGACCGGCGACCTACGGAGGTAAAGGTCGCCGGCCCGCTCGGTTGACTAGAAGTCGACCGAGATTGAGGCGGTAAGCGTGCGCGGTGGGCCGTAGAAGGCCGAATACGCACTGTCGAAGCCAAGCTGGCTCGGCGTCACGAAGTTGTAGGCCGCGACGCGGTATTCCTCGTCCGTCAGGTTCCGGCCGTGGATACCGAAGCGCAGGCGCTCGGACGGCGACGTCCAGACGAAGCTGAGGTCCAGCAGCGTATAGGAGTCCGGATCCAGCGCCGGACCCCCATTCGGGAACAGCACATTTGTGCCCGGAGCGAAGCCTGGGTTCTCCACGTTGAAGAGGTAATAAGCATCGCGATAGGAAGCCGATCCTGTGATCGAGATCGCACCGAATTCGGGCCCGAAGTCGCGCATATAATTCAGCGAGACCTGGCCCTGCAGTTCCGGTGTGTTCTGCGTCACGAACTGGTCGGCGATATTGGTGCCGGCGGACAGGATTTCCTGAATTTCAGCATCGATATAGCCGAGGTTCCCCATCAGGGTGAACTCATCATTGATGAACCAGCTGCCCTCAAGCTCGAGGCCGGTGTATTCCGATGAGCCCGCATTAAAGACCGAGGAAACAAAGGTGTCGTTCACGCCGTCATTGTCGGAATCGGCGCCACTCTGAACTGTGATCTGCTGATCGGTATATTCAGCAAAGAAGACGGCTGTGTTCAGCAAAAGGCGATCATCGAAGAAGCTACCTTTGATACCGATTTCATAGCTGTCGACCTTCTCCGGTCCGAAGCCTTCCTGTGAGAGTCCGAGCGTGTCGAGGTCGGCACGTGCCCGCGGGTCGAAGCCGCCTGCCTTGAAGCCCTGAGCGTAGGTTGCGTAGATGTTCAGGTCGTCCGTTGGCTTGTAGGAAACCGAAATGCGCGGAGTAAACTCTTCGTCTTCCCGGTTCAGGCCTTCATAGCCGGTCTGGGTGACGAAGAAGATCGAGCTGGTATTGGTCGGATCGAACGAGCCGGAGCCCATGCCGAGCCACAGCTCACGCGTCACGTCTGCAGTGGTTTCATCCTTGGTGAAGCGACCACCGAGGGACACGCTCCACTGGTCAGTCACATCATAGGTGAAATCGCCGTAGACGGAGAAGTTTTCCTTGTCCTGCTTGCCAGCCTGATAGACCGTCAGGCCCAGCGCGCTGAGCAACAGGTCGAATGCGCCGTCGGCACTGCCATCAAGATAGTAGATGCCAGCAACGCCAGACAGGCGATCGCCATTGTACAGCATCTGGAATTCCTGGCTGAACTGGTCGTCATTATAGTAAGCCGGGACATCGAAATCCTGACCGGGCAGGGCGTCGAAGTCGATCGGCGTAACCGTTGCGCCTTCACGATAGGCCGTGATCGATTTCAGCGTGATCTCGTTATTGACGTCCCACTCGCCGGTGAGGGAGTAGCCTTCGGTTTCGACAGAGTTGTCATCACCGATACCGGCGCGGGTGTCATAGACATTATCCGTGACCGGCAGGGTGCCGTCGCCACTCGGGATCAGGCGATGGCCATGCTTGGCGTTGGAGTCGTCTTCAGATTTATCATAGGCAAAGCGGAAGAACAGCGAGTCGGTCGGTGCCCATTCGGCGCTTACTCGATAGGCGAGGACGTCCTTGTCGTAATGGTCTGCGCCGGTGAAGAGGTTCTCCCCGTAACCGTCGCGTTGGTAGTTGGCGATCGCGCCGCCGACCTTGAATGTGTCGCTGAGCGGTACCGAACCGGATACGATCGTGTCGAGCTGGCTGTAGGAGCCGACATTGACCTTGGCTTTCAGGTCCGGCTCGTCGTCCATCTTGGCGGTGACGTATTTAATCGCGCCGCCAATCGTGTTGCGGCCATAGAGCGTGCCTTGCGGTCCGCGCAGGACTTCGATCCGTTCGATGTCGAAAATGTCGAGGATCGCGCCTTGTGGGCGTGCAATGTAGACATCATCAACGTAGAGACCGACGCCGGGCTCGAAGCCCCAGAGCGGGTCCTGCTGGCCGACGCCGCGAATGAAGGCGATCAGGGTGGAGTTGGAGCCGCGCGCCACTTCGATCGTTGCGTTCGGGGTCGAACGCTGGATGGACGTGATATCGACCGCGCCGGTGGCTTCCAGCTGGTCCGCGCTGAACGCAGAAACGGACAGTGGTACATCGATCAGGTCTTCTTCGCGGCGTTGGGCGGTGACGGTCACCCGGCCTAGCGTGCGGGCCTCTTCCGGGGCCTCATCATCCGCATCCTGCGCATGCGCAGCGTACTGGCCTGCGGTCAGCGCCAGCGCCGACACGAGACCGAATCTCAGCGTATTCATTTTGTGATTTCCCAATTTTTCCTCCCGAGTATTCTTTGTATTTGACGGGAGTTATCCAGAACATGCGCGCTTGGGCGATGACCTGAGGGCTCAACGCAAGTGAACATTTTCGCTCAGGCGCGTCAGGTTTGAGCTGTTTCCATGCTGGACCTGGCATAGACGGCAGGCGAAACACCGCGCATCTTCTTGAACGCCCGATTGAAGGCGCGCACATCGGAATAGCCAAGAAATTCCGCAACTTGGGTGACGCTTGTGCCTTGTGCCAGCATCAGGCCGGCCCGTTCGGCGCGGCTTTCCTGGAGGATGTCCCGGAAATTTGTGTGCTCTTCACTCAGGCGGCGGCGCAAGGTTGCAACGCTCACGTCCAGATGCCGGGCGACAGCTTGCTGGGTTTCGTGTCCATCCGAGATCAGGTCGGCTGTGCGCACCGAATAGCTTCGCGAGTCGGAAGAAGGCGCGATGGCTTCAAGATGGCGGATGACGCGCGCGAAAATCCCGTCAGCGGTCAGATCGACTTCCGGGGTGGCGGGAATGGTCTCGCAGGCTATGTCGATATCATAGATCAGCTCATAGGCTGCATGACCGTAGCCGATGGGCACCTGCCAGAATTGCAGCTGGCCATTGCCGTCATCATTCCGGTTCCTGAGCAGGCTCACCCGTTTGAGCGCCCGGCCTGCGGCGCCGCCGGTCAGGCTGTCGAGCAGGGCATGAGTCTTGATCAGCAAGGCGTCGCCGACGAAATGCGTCAACGCACGATCATCGCGAAAGCGATAGGGGAAAGTCGAATCATCCACCACCAGCGCCAGCATCGAGTCGGTCTGGCGGACATAGTTGTAGCGCCCGCCATGCATCATGTTGAAATGCGAAGCGAGGCTCCGGATTGCGTCTTGCAGGGTCGAGGCCGCCTGGATCTGCGTCACGACAAATGTGCCGGTCTGGTAGAGCAGCTTTCGTTCAGAAAGTTGCGCAGTCAGGTCGTCGAAGGACCGGGCGATCTCGCGTTGGATGCGATAATAGTCGACCAGATCAATCTGCGTGCCGGGTTGGCTTGTGCGTTTGCCCGGATCGATGCCCAGTCGATCCAGCAGGCCGTCAACGTCCACACCCGACGTTCCGGCCCATGACAGGATCGGTTCAATCTGGTGGAGTTCGAAACTCGCCCGGGTCAGTGACTGCGACATGCGGGTCTTATAGCAGGAATCTGTATCGAAAACGTATCCTGATTCAAAAGGATGTTTTCAAATATGGCGTTGCTGCAACAGGCTTAGCGGTAATAGGCGCACAGCGTGTCGACCAGCGCCCTGCCGATCCCGCCCGCGCAACGATAATAGATCGTCTGCGCATCCCGGCGGCTTTCGACCAGACCGGCCGCACGCAGCTTTGCCAGGTGTTGGGACACAGCGGAATGCGATTGGCCGGTCATGTCGGCCAGCTGATGAACAGGGTGCTCGCCCTCATTCAGCGCGCACATGATCTTCAACCGCGTATCACTCGACATGGCCTTCAGCACTTCTGAGGCCTCGTGAATGCGCTCCGACATGAGGTCAAAGGCATCCTTCGTCTGGGGTTTGTGCTGGGCTTTCATCAGGTTGTGCTCGTAGTTATTGTTGCGGGCGGCGTATCAGCCAATATGCGAATATAAGCATTAAGATGGTGCGGAACAGGGTCGCGTCTGCAGGAGACGCGCGGGAATACGCTGAAAATGCCCGCATGACGGGGCATTTTGCTGAACTTCAAATCTTGCCGGAATCCGTGCAAACCTTTATGCGCCCCCTATATGCGTTTCGGCGGCGCAATGGACCGCCCTTTATTGGAGACTGCATGTCGAAGGAAGAACTGATTGAATTCGAAGGCACAGTCGTGGAACTGCTGCCGAACGCGACGTTCCGCGTTAAACTCGAGAACGACCACGAAATCATTGCCCACACGGCTGGCAAGATGCGCAAGAACCGCATCCGCGTGCTGACCGGGGACAAGGTCATGGTTGAGATGACCCCTTACGACCTGACCAAGGGTCGTATCACCTACCGCTTCAAATAAGAGATATGGCGTCCTCAGGGCATGTTCCCCTGATCCTCGCCAGTGCGAGTCCCCGGCGGCGAGACCTGCTCGCCCAGATCGGGATTGTGCCGGACGCGATCTGCCCCACTGACATCGACGAATCCCGTCGCAAGGACGAATCTCCGCGTGCGCTGGCCGAAAGGCTGGCGCGGGAGAAGGCCATGGCCTGTCCGGAGGCTGGGTTTGTGCTGGCCGCGGATACCGTGGTTTCGCTGGGCCAGAGAAACCTCGAAAAAGCTGCCGATGCGGAAGAGGCCGAGGCCTTCCTGCGGCTTCTTTCAGGCCGGGCACACCAATGTCTTACCGGTATCGCCGTGAAAGCCCCCGATGGCCGCGTGAGCAGCCGTACCGTGCTTGCTCGGGTGAAGGTGAAGCGCCTGACAGATCAGGAAATCGCTGCCTATATTGCCAGCGGCGAATGGCAGGGCAAGGCGGGCGGCTATGGCATTCAAGGCATGGCCGGCGCCTTCATCACCCATATCAATGGCAGCTACACGGCGATTGTCGGCCTACCGCTCTACGAGACGAAAGCCCTGCTGGAAGGCATGGGCTGGCGCGTGAAGGCCTAGGCTTTCTCCCAGGCCGTTATGGCCAGAAGGCTCAGCGCGACCACGCCGCCTACCATGAGCCATATCGGATCGGCCGTCGCGAGCAGGCTGGCATCCTGCTGGGCATCGGTAACAGTCTGGGTGACCAGTGTATCGAGCCCGCTCCAACCCGTCAGCAAGCTCGGTAACTGCACGGCCGCCACGCCAGCACCCACCATACCGACAGCGCCCAGCACCAGTTTGCGAAAGAGGGATTTTCGGCGAATGCCGCCCATCACGTCATTCACGAACGGGGCCGGATCCAGCGCGCGGTCTTCCGCCGTGAAGAGATCGGTCAGGTCTGAATAGGTTTCCTGGTCACGCATCATCGTACTCCATCACGCCACATGGCTGCTTTCAAGGTGTTTGCGGAGCGCGGCCACGCCGCGCGTTACATGGGATTTTATCGTGCCAAGCGGCCAGCCGGTGGCCTCGGCCGCTTCGCGATGGGACAGGCCTGAGGCGACGCACAGCACCACGCAGACCCGCTGGGCTTCAGACAAGGTATTCAGCGCCCGATTGAGGTCCATCTGTTCACCGACCTGATCGGACTGGGTGCGCTCGAACGGAATGATCTCTGCCGTTTCGTCAAACTCTATCTCGATCTTCTGCTTTCGGCGGGCTTGCAGATATTCGCGCCAGCAGATTGTGCAGATCCAGGCCGAGAAGGTTCCGCCGGCATAGGAACCGATCTTCTGCCAGGCCTTCAGGAACGTCGCTTGCGCGATGTCATCCCCGTCGCTGGCCGCGCCGGTCAGGCGCCGCGCCATGCCGCGCACGCGGGCCTGATGGCGGCGCACGAGTTCGGCAAAGTCTGCCTCATGGCCTCGTGCGGCGCTTGCGGCCAGGTCCGGATCGCTGCGCATGTCGCGCCCTCCCTTGGCAACCAACCTCAGCTCAACCCTGTTGCCCACGACGACTCGCTGCCCAGAGACCAAGATAGGCCAGACCGATGAAGACAGGGAAGGATGCGACGCCGATCATGGGTTTGACGGCTTCACCTTCTTCCATGCCAACCATCACACCGAGAAAGCCGAAGGCCACTCCGACGGCAAGGAACAGGACGCCCCGGCGCAAATCGGCGCGGACCGGATCGGTGATCAGGGCGAGTTTTTCCATCGTCTCGCCGGTCAGGTCCTGGCCCTTGTCGACCGCATGCCGCACAGTTTCATGCAGGGTCAGGCGTTTCTTGAAATTGTAGTGGCTAACCAACCAGACAATCCCGGCAATGGCACCAAAAAAGACTACGGGGACAACAATATCTTCGCTCATTTTAAAAGCTCCTTCAGGCTTGTTCCGGGGCGTCGTGTTCGGCGCCTTTGTAGGGTAGATGCCGGCAGAGGCGTGTTTGGATGCAGCGCACCTGACTTTTTCTTTGTGTCGCCTGTGCTTGCCGATGGCGGGCCCGACCGCTAATCGCGGGGCAATGGTAAAGCTGAGATCGAAAAAGAATCGCAAGCCGCATATAGCGCCGGACCTGTCGACGACGCAGGGTCGTGCCCGCGCGCGCCGGGAACTGGTCTGGGGAGACCACGGGTTTCTGCGGGCAGCGTTCTCGAACCTGCACCAGATTTCGCCGGAGATGTGGCGCGCCAACCAGCCCTCGCCCAAGAAGGTGGTTGAATATGCCGAGACGCTCGGCATTCGCACCATCCTGAACCTGCGCGGGGAAAGCACCAAGGGCTATTACCTTCTGGAGAAGGAGGCCTGCGAAAAAGCGGGAATCACGCTGGTCGATTTCCAGGTCTTCTCCCGCGACACACCGACGAAAGAGGCATTGTTCGCAGCGAAAGACTTGTTCGAATCGATCGAATACCCGGCTCTCATGCATTGCAAGTCGGGCGCAGATCGTGCGGGGCTGATGTCCGTGCTCTACAAGCTGTTGCGGGAAAAGGTTCCTTTCGAGCAAGCGGTGGAGCAGCTGTCGCTGAAATACCTTCACGTCAAACATGGCAAGACCGGCATGCTGGACGCGTTTTTCCAAGCCTATGCCGATTACAATGCCGGGCGCGCGCCTGAAGACTGGAAACCTTTTCTCGACTGGGTTTCAGACGACTATGACCGGATGGAAGTGAAGGAAAGTTTCCTGCGCGAGTTCGGAAAAGGCATCCAGGTCGACAAGATCCTGCAACGGGAATAGTTGCTTTCCTGTTAGTTAATTTCGTGCTTGGCTGAGCCGAACAGATACCGGAGCTGCCAGAATGCGCGTCCTGATCCTGACCGGCCTTTGCTTGGCCATGCTTGCCGCCTGCAGCCAGAAATCCGACCGTGAAATGTTGACCGAGGCCTGCATCGCCGATGGTGAAGGTCCGGAGACCTGCGCGTGTATCACGGGTGCCATGGAAGAAAAGCTGAGTCCGGACCTGTTTCGGCGCACAGCCGCTGCGATCGGCCGCGAGAAGCGCGATGTCGAGGATTTCGTGGAATCCCTGACCATGGCTGACCAGCTCGAATTTGCATCTTCGCTGACCGCAATGATTTCGTGCGAACTAGCGGTGGCAGACGATGAATAATCTGGGCCTGTCGCAAAATCGACGTCGCCCGGTCATGGGAAGTTCGCTTCTCGCGTGTAATTGGGCGACGGGTGGCACCAATCTGCATAGAATTAGTTTGGAATATAGGAAGGGGATCTCATGAAGTTCTTTATTATCAATAGCTTCCGCACGATGGTCTATGTCGCATACATTGCGATCATCGTTGGGGGCATCGCGCTTGGCCTTTACAATCGAGGTGAATTTACGGGCGAGTTGCTTGGTCTGACCGATACGATTGCTCAAGTGGCCGACTTTGCGGTGTTCACAGTGGGCGGATGGATCGCGGCCAGCCTCGTCTGCGGCCTGATCGTGACATTGCTGGATATTCGCGATGACATAAACGACCGCTTGCCTGATGCGCGTCGCGACGACTGAGCGACTCAATCAGAATCACGATTGAATAAGAACAGGCCATCGATTCGCGTCGGTGGCCTTTTTCAAATGGGGAGGAAACCACAATGACATCACTTGAAGTGGCCGGCGTATATGTCGCCGTGAACATGCTGCTCTTGATCTATCTGGCGTTCCGGGTCGTGTCCGTGCGGCAGTCGGCCAAAGTCTCGGTCGGGACCGGCGGCAATGAGATGCTGGAATTGCGTACGCGTGTGCACGGCAATGCCACGGAATACATCCCGTCCATGCTGGTCGGCCTTGTCATTTTGGCACTGATGGGACTGCCGGCCTGGGCCATCCATGTTGCAGGTGGCGTCTTCACGCTCGGGCGATTGATGCATGTCATCGGGCTTGGCGTGACAATCATGGCCATGCGGGCCGGAGGCATCCTGCTCAGCTGGATTGCAATGGCGCTGACGGCGCTGGCGATCCTGTACCACGCCTTCGCCTGATTTGCGCAGTTGCGCGAGGCGAGCGCAGCGTCCATCTAGCCAGAATGGCTGATTTCAAGATACCGCCGGCCGAATTGCTTGCCGGACTACTGGACCATTGCCGAAAGGAAGGTGCAGACGCTGCCGACGCCCGGATTGGCGAGAGCGAAGGCGTAAGCGTTTCCGTCCGCGACGGCGCGCTGGAGAGCATTGAACGTGAAGAGGGGCGCTCGGTCGCCCTTCGCTGCCTGTATGGCAAGCGACAGGCGCACGTATCCGGCGCGGATTTGTCGCCGGAAGGGCTGAAGGCGCTCGCGGAACGCTGCGTGGCGATGGCGGGCGCTGTGCCCGAAGACAAATATTGCGGCCTGCCGGATGCGGACAAGCTGGCGACAGGCGATCTCGACATGGATCTGACCGGCGAACCGGAAATCTCCGCCGACATCCTGGAATCCGAAGCGCTGACAGCCGAAGCAGCCGCCTTGGGCATTGAAGGCATCAAGACGGTCGCCGGGTGTGGCGCATCCTGGAACCGTTCCTCGCGCTGGGTTGCGGCCAGCAATGGCTTTTCCGCCTTCAAGACAGGCACGTCGACCAGCCTTGGCCTTGCTGCGGTGGCAGAGCGCGATGGCCATATGGAGCGGGACTATGACAGCTGGTCAGTCCGCTTCAAGAAAGACCGCCCGACAGCTGCCGAGATCGGAATCACGGCAGGTGAGCGCACGATCTCGCGCCTTGGCTCACGCAAGCTGAACACGCAGAAGGCCGCTGTCCTGTATGATCGGCGGGTCTCTGCGGGTCTCATAGGGGCATTCCTGGGGGCGATTTCCGGCCCGTCAGTTGCGCGCGGTGTCAGCTTCCTGAAAGACCGGATGGGCGAGCAGGTCTTCGCGGATGGTATCCACATCATTGACGATCCATTCCGCCCGATGGGCATGGGTTCGCGCAGCCATGATGGTGAAGGCCTGCCGGTGCAGGAAACTCACCTGATCGATAATGGCCGACTGACCAGTTGGCTGCTGAATTCCTCTTCGGCGCGCCAGCTGGGCATGGAGCCGAACGGCTTTTCCGCGCTCGGCTTTGGCGATCCTCCCGGCGTGACCACGTCGAACCTCTACCTGAAGGCCGGAGACAAGACTCCCGGCGAACTGGTCAAGGGGGCGGGCAAGGGCCTTTTGGTAACCGACATGTTCGGGCCGTCCATCAATCCGAACAATGGCGACTATTCGGTCGGCGTGTCGGGCTTCTGGTTCGAGGATGGCGAGATTGCCTATCCGGTGTCCGAAGTCACCATCGCGGGTGACCTGCCTTCCATGTTTGCGCGGCTGATCCCGGCCTCGGACCTTGAGTTCCGGGGAACGCGGGACGCGCCGAGCATTCTCATCGAGGATATGAGTCTTGCGGGTAGCTGACCGCACCCTGTTTGAAGACATGAAAATCCTGCGTGAGCTCGCGCAGGAAGCCGGGAAATTGGCGCAGTCCTTCATGCTCGGCGGCCAAACGGCAGAGACCTGGCACAAGAGCGGCGGTAGTCCGGTGACCGAAGCCGATATGGCCGTGAACCAGCTCTGCTCGGATCGACTGACACGCTTCCGTCCGGAATATGGTTGGCTGTCCGAAGAGACGCTCGACGATCCCCATGCGCGCCAAAAGGATCGCTGCTGGGTCGTGGACCCGATTGACGGCACCCGCGCCTATATTCGCGGTGATCCGCATTGGTGCATCGGGCTTGCCATTGTGGAAGAGGGCATCTCGGTGGGCGGGGTGCTGTATGCGCCGGAACTGGACGAATTCTACGAGGCGCATCGCGGGCAGGGGGCGTTTCTGAACGGCGCCGCCATCCGGGTCAGTGAGTGCGCCGCCGAGGCAGGTTGCCGCCTGATTGCGGCGGAGACAATGCTGGAGCACCCAGGCTGGCCGGAGCCTTGGCCGCCCGTTACCGTCGCCCGGCCGAAGCCCAACTCCACCCTGTTGCGGATGGCCTTCGTGGCGGCAGGAAAATGGGACGCAACGCTCGTTCTGGGTCAGAAGGCGGACTGGGATCTGGCTGCGGGCACGATCCTCATCGAGGAAGCGGGTGGTGTTGCCACGACACATCGCGGCGAAAAACTCATATTCAACCGGGCAGTACCTGCACAAAGGAGCGTTATTGCTTCTGGAAACGCCCTGCATCCTCTGTTAGTGCGCAGGTCAGAATTTGTGGATATACCTGACCCACAGGAAAGGGCGCCGAAAATGGTGCCTCCAGCGACTACGGAGCCAGCCAAAATGGGCGATACTACCCGCGAGACCAAACAACTTCTCCACATCGTATTCGGCGGCGAGCTGAAGGATGTGACCGAAGTGGAATTCGAAGACCTGTCCAAGGTCGACTTTGTCGGGGCTTTCCCGAACTACAAGGAAGCCTACGACGCCTGGAAGAATGCTGCCCAGCGTACGGTCGACAATGCCGAAACGCGCTATTTCATCCTGCACGCTCACAAGCTGCTGGACCCGGAAACGGGAGACCACCATCACGTCTGAGGTGGTGACAGCTAAGGCCCCCAAGCAGAAGGGGAGCCTGAGGCGCCTGTTTGCAGCCTATTTCCGCCAGCATATCGGCTGGTTCGCCGCCGGCACGCTCATGGCCCTGCTGACCTCGCTCAGCGCCATGGGCTATTCGCTGGTGCTGAAGATGCTTGGCGATCGACTGCAAGCGAGTTTCGGGGATGAGGCGCAGGTGCCCGTGTCCGGCCCTGACTGGATCTGGTGGATCGGCGGCGCAATCGTGGCCCTGTCCTGTGCGCGGGCGCTCTCGCTCTACCTGATGACCCTGTTCAACAATACCGGCGTCCAGCGCGGGTTGGTGTCGGTGCAATCGAGCCAGTTCGATTCCCTGACCGATGGTGATTATGCGCGTGTGGCGGCGGATGCGTCCGGCGACTTTGTCTCGCGCTTCATCAATGATGTGAACGCGATCCGCGATGCGGCGCTGCGCTTTGCCAACAATTTCACCAAAAGCACGATCACCGTGATCGGCATGTTCGGTGTGATGCTGGTCATCGACTGGCAGCTGACCCTGCTGTTGCTGGTCGCCTATCCGATTGCGTTCGGGCCGGTCATCGGCCTCGGCAACCGCATTCGCAAACGCTCCAAACAGGCCCAGAAGCAGGTCGGGCAGGTGACATCGCTCCTGTCGGAAGGCTTCCAATCGGCGCGGGTGGTGAAGGCTTACGGGCTTGAGCCGTACCAGAAATCCCGTGCGCGGCAGGGCTTTGTGGAGCGCTCCAAATTGTTCTTGAAAGTGCTGACGGACCGGGCGGCGGTTGACCCGATTCTTGAAGTTGCGGGTGGCGCTGCATTGGCCGGAATTCTCGGCTTTGCGGCCTGGCGTATGTCGCAGGGGGCAATGACCCTTGGCGACCTGCTCGGTTTCATTGCCGCGCTGGGCATCGTCTCGCCGGAACTGCGCGCACTCGGCACACTGAATGCTGTGGCGCAGGAAGGCGGCGCCGCAGCCGATCGCGTGTTCGAGATTGTCGACGCGACGACTCATATTGCGGATGCACCAGATGCTGAGCGCTTGAACCGGATCAACGGACATGTGGTGTTTGATGGGGTCAGCTTTGCCTATCCGGATGGCACGCGGGCATTGAACGGATTGTCCTTTGTCGCCGCGCCGGGCGAGACGGTGGCGATTGTCGGCCCGTCGGGCGCGGGCAAGTCGACTGTCTTCAACCTGCTCATGCGCCTCTATGATGCCGAGTCCGGCGCGGTAAGCGTGGATGGCAAGAATGTGCGCGGCATTGTGGGCGATACGCTCCGGGCCAATATCGGGCTGGTGGCGCAGGACTCAGCGCTGTTCGACGATACGGTCCAGAACAATATTGCGCTCGGGCGTCTTGGCGCGACCAATGCAGAGATCGAGGCGGCGGCCAAGGCGGCTAATGCGCATGAATTCATCATGTCGATGCCGGACGGCTACCAGTCGCCTGCAGGCGAGATGGGCCGCAACCTTTCCGGCGGCCAACGCCAGCGCGTGGCCCTGGCGCGGGCGATCCTGCGCGGTGCGCCGATCCTGTTGCTGGACGAGGCGACATCGGCCCTCGACGCCGAGAGCGAAGCAAAAGTGCAGGCGGCCCTTGCGGAATTCTCCAAGGGCCGCACCACGCTGATTATTGCGCATCGCCTTTCTACAGTTCGCGCGGCCGACCGCATCATTGTGATGGAAGACGGCCGCGCGGTGGAGGAAGGCACGCATGACGCGCTGATGGCCTCCAGTGGCGCCTATAAGCGCTTGGTCGAGCTCCAGCTGAGCTAGCCGGCCACCCCGGCTGGTATCTTGCGCGTCAGATTGATGTTCGTGCGAAACAGATTGTCGGGGTCGGTTGCTTCCTTGATGCGTACAAGCCGGTCAAGATTTTCCCCAAAGGCGTCTTCCAGATTATTGGCTTCGTCCCCCTCGGGAATGAAGTTTACATAGCGCGTACCCATGGCGTGGGGCTCCAATGCCTGGAACAGTTTCCGGGCCCATTGAACACATTTTCCGTCATCGGCCGGGTCTTGCCAGCGCGTATGGACGTTGACCACAAAATGGGACTGACGGTTTGGCCAAGCCGTGGCATCCGCCGGAATGCGCGTCGCAGCGCCACCGACATGCCCGAAGAAAATCTCGCATTCATCCGAAGGCAGATTGTTGACCGCTTCATGTATAATGTCGATGGCGGCGTCACTGAAGGCGGCGACATCATGGCTTTTCCAGTAATTGCGTGCGCCTTCGGTGAGCAGCGGATCGAAACTGGTTTGCCAGTCGGCGAACGGCATCGGGCCAAAATGAGTTGCAATCGGATTTCCGATGGAGCGCACGCCCAATGTGGCGGCCTCTGCAGCGTTCAGATCACCGATAAAGCAGAAAGGAACCACCATGACTTCACGGCCATGCCATTCCTCAGGTATGAAAGGCAGGGGCGGGGCCTTGCGCGAAACGGCCCAGCAGGTCAGTTCGTCCGGCGCGTCTGCAACGAGCGCCTGAAGTGCGCGGGTCACATCTGGAAAATCCGCAATCGGATGGACCAGCATGCCTGCAAACACTTCCGGGCCAACGGGGTGCAGGTCGAATGTGAATTCGGTGACGACACCGAAATTCCCACCACCACCCTGAAGGGCCCAGAATACATCGGAATTTTCAGTCTTGCTTGCAGTGATGATCGAGCCTGAAGCGGTCACGAGCCGTACGGATTTCAGGCAATCCACCGTCAGTCCATACTTCCGCGTCACCCAGCCAAATCCACCCCCCAGCGCCAGCCCGGCTATTCCTGTTGTTGAATTGATGCCAGTTGGCACGACCAGTCCGAATTCCTGTGTGGCCCGGTCGACATCGCCGAGAGACGCGCCGGGCTGAACCCGCGCCGTCCGGGCCTCCGGATCGACGGTGACCGCCTTCATGTCCTGCATGTCGAGCACGAGCCCGTCATCGCAAAGCGCCATGCCGGCGATATTGTGTCCGCCAGAGCGCAGCGACATAAGCAAGCCATTGGTGGAAGCGAAGCTTACCGCAGCGGCGATGCCAGCTTCGTCCCTGGCGACCAGAATGGCAGCCGGCCGTTTATCGATCATGCCGTTCCAGATGGCGCGGCGCGCGTCATAGTCATCGGCTTCCGGCGTGATGATCCGGCATCCGGTCGACTGTTGAAGTTCGTTTGCGGAATAGCTTTGCGTGCTCCCGCCCAGTGTATTGATTACAACATTGGTCATTGCGTTTCCCCGTCCCCCATAAGCACGACAATCGCGCTGTTCGTGGGAGGATATTTGCATTGTTGCCCTAAATACGTAATTCTCCTGCATCCGGAAAAAATGCTCATTCATCCAGAGTGTGGCTCGGATCGAGACCGTTTCGGTCTCAGGGGGACGCGTATGGATGTATTATCGCAGGTTTTGAGTGCCGTTCGATTTGAAGCGGCCTTTTATTTCAAGGTCAATGCGTCGGCGCCCTGGGTGACAACCAACCCGTCAATGGACGAGATCGGCTCCATCGTGATGCCGCATGTTCAGCATGTGATTCCGTTTCACGTGATGATTGATGGCGATGCGTGGGCGTGGTCAACCGCAGGCGATACCGAACCGCAGACCTTGCGGTCTGGCGAGATCATGATCTTGCCTCAGGGGGCAGAGCATTTCATCGCGTCCGATCAGAAGCCGAACATGATCCCAAAGGTTGACGTGGAGCCGTATCGGGATGCGGCCAAGCGCGTGACGCCCTATAATCACGTCCAGATTGGCGGAGACGGCACGCCCGCAACGTTTGTTTGCGGATATTTCGGCTGTGATGCCCGGCCATTCAATCCGCTGCTGAGCGCCTTGCCAGGGATGATGATCGTGCGGCCCACCGACAGTACATGGGCGTTGATGCAGAATTTGATCGTCTCGGCGCTGGACGAGGATGAGCGCCCGGAAGCCGGCAGCCAGACGGTTCTGGCCAAGTTGAGCGAGCTGATGTTCGTTCAGACGCTGCGCCACTATATCGAGACCTTGAGTGAAGATTCGGTTGGCTGGATTTCGGGCCTACGGGATGAGCGGGTGGGCGCGGTACTGCGCCTGATCCATACACGCCCCGCTGAGCCGTGGACGCTGTACAAGCTGGCCAAGGAAGCGGGCATGTCGCGTTCGGCTCTGGCTGACCGGTTCGCGGCATATACGGGCGAGCCGCCATCCCGTTACCTGACGCGCTGGCGGATGCAACTGGCTTCCAGCCTGCTGTCAAACAGCAGCGTGTCGATCGCGGAAGCGGCAGAAACTGTGGGCTACAGTTCCGAGGCAGCTTTCAAACGGGCATTCAAGAAACATGTCGGAGAGACGCCGGGTCGGGCACGCCGCGCCAGTCCGCCCGCGATTGGACAAGCCTGAGCGACGCCTGTGAGGGCGCTGGGTGGGCTGATGAATTTTCCGGGGGAAGGGTTTCGGTCAGGTGTCCGGAGCGGGCACAGCGGCCGCATGGGCGCTGACCGAGGCGCTGACCGAGGCGCTGACAGGTGAGCTGACTGATGCGCTGACGGGGGCGCAGGCCGGGGGGCTCGTGGTAGGTGAGCTGAGTCTCCCACGCTCACCCGGATGGGCGGACGACAGATCGCCAAGCGCGATGCGGAAGGCTTTTGACGGTGTGAAGGCCAGCGGGTCGTCGGAAGCTTGCGGGAATTCGTGCGGAGGATGTCCGATCCATTTCAGGTATACGGTTCCCTGCCGATCAATGACCGTCATGAAGGGGATGCCCCTGCCTTTCACGGCGCGCACATAGAGACGCCACGCGACCATCTGCAGCCAGATCCAGAACCGGTGGGGTTCCAGACAGGAAGGTAGGGGCGAAGCCAGTGGAGCGAGCAGGGTGTCCATGCCCCAGAGTTTGCCGTCGAGCAGAGGGCGGTTGGATAGCAGATACAAAAAACCCCTGAACTGCGCGGCAGGTCAGGGGTTCTAAAAAATATGAGCCGGGGAGAGGCTGAAAGGTGTCCCCGCTCTAGCCGAGGGCTTTTTCGATTTCGCGGGCAGCGGATTCGAATTGGTCGACGGCCGTGTCTTCGGCCAGAAGGCGTTTCGCAGCGGCCGTGGCAGCGTCTGCAGCGGCGCGGCGGACTTCCTCGGTCGCTTCGGCTTCGGCGCGAGTGATGCGGGCTTCGGCCAGCGCTTCGCGGCGGGCGAGGCGGTCTGCAATATCCTTGCGGGCCTCTTTCATGATCCGCTTGGCGTCGTCCTTGGCCTGGGCGATCATCGCTTCGGCTTCCTTGTCTGCATCCTGCTGGCGACGCTCAGCGAGGGCGAGGGCTTCAGCCGCCTGCTCGCGCAGGCTCTGGGCTTCTTCCAGCTCGTTGCGGATGTCGTCTGCGCGCTTGTCGAGGCCGCCGAGGATCGTCTTCAGGGCGCCCATGCGCCATGCGATCAACAGGAAGGCCGCGAAAGCCAGGAATGCGGTGTGCGTGACCGGATCGGTCAGCGAATACATGAAGCCGCCGATGAAGCCGCCACCGCCATGCGCATCAGATGCGGCAAAGGCGGGTGATGCGACCAGCGCAGCGAAGGTGAGGGCAGGGGCAAGACGAAGGGTCATCTGCATGTCTCTCTTAATTCAGAGCCGTCGAAACGGCTTTCTTGAGGTCAGCCGCAGAGGCCTTGAGGCCGAAACGGGCCGTCATGGCGTCAGCTGCGTCTACAGCGATTTGTTCGACATTCTGCATGGCCGTTGCGCGCAGGGCGGAGATCCGCTCTTCGGCAGCGTCCAGCTTCTTTTCGATCTCGGCGTCGACGCGAGCCGTTTCAGCCGTCATTTCGGCATCAATCTTGGCCGCTGCCTTGTTCGCTGTTTCGCGGGCTTTCGCCTTGGCCTGGGCAATGCGCAGTTCGAGCGCCTGCTGGGCTTCGGTGGCCTGCTCGTTCAGCTTGGCTGCCTGATCAAGATCAGAGGCGATGCGGTCAGACCGTTTTTCGATCGTGTCCGACATCTTTGGCAGGATGAAGCGCGAGAGGGAGAAGTAGAGGGTCGCGAAAAGGATCGCGAGCCAGAACAACTGGCCCGGCATGTGCCACGCCTCGAAAGGCGGGAACGGAGGCGGCGCGTCATCCGGTAGGTGATGGGCAGTTTCCGCAAGCAGGGCGAGCAGCATTTCAGTACCTCAAGTGCAGCATCAGGCTGGATCGGGCCGGTGGTCTATCAAGTCCGCCGGCCCGTTCTTGGCGTGTAAGTGGCTTAGACCACGAACAGGATCAGGACGGCCACGAGGAACGACAGGATGCCGAGTGCCTCTGCGAGGGCCATACCGATGAAGAGGTTACCGGTCTGCTGTGGTGCAGCGGACGGGTTGCGCATGGCAGCGTCGAGGAACGAGCTGAAGATGTTGCCCACACCGATCGCGGCACCGATCATGCCGAGAGTTGCGAGGCCAGCGCCTACATATTTGAGGCCGAGTGCGATATCGCCTTCCATGGTCGTCTCCTGTTTGGAATGCAAGGGTTTCAATAATTTGCGGCCCGTGAAGCGTGTTCGTTAGGCTGCGTCAAGTTTTTTAGTGCGTGCCCAAGGGCCGCACTGGCGAAGAGTCCTTAGTGTGACGGGTGCAGTGCGTCGTTCAGGTAAACGCAGGTCAGGATTGCGAAAACATAGGCCTGAAGACCTGCCACAAGAAGTTCGAGTGCGTTGAGCGCGATACCCATACCGAAGGCCAGGATGCCGACCACACCCATGAACACCGCGCCGGACAAGGCCGCGCCGATGAGCTGGGCTGCAAAGGTTGCAAACAGTTTCAGCATGATGTGGCCAGCCAGCATGTTGGCGAACAGACGCAGCGCCAGTGTGACCGGACGGGCCAGGAAGGAAATGACCTCGATAGGCACGAGGATGAAATAGATCGGCCAAGGGGCGCCCGATGGGGCGAACAGTTTGAAGAAGCTGAGGCCGTTCTTCCAGATGCCGAAGCCGATGACGATGCCGATCACGAGCAGGGCCAGGGCGCCGGTCACGACCAGATGGCTGGTTGTGGTGAAGGCGTAAGGCACCATGCCGATCATGTTGGCAAAGAATACGAAGAAGAAAAGCGTGAAGACGAACGGGAAGAAACGCAGGCCTTCTTCACCAGCGGTCGAGCGGACCATGTCGGCGACGAAGCCATAGCCAATCTCGGCCATGGATTGCGTACGGCCCGGCACCAGCGCCTTCTTGGAAGCGGCGTAGCCGAAGAAGGCGATGCAGAGCACCACGCCCAGCAGCATGAAGCCGGAGGCGTTGGTGAAGGAAATGTCGATATTGCCGAGGCGCAGGTCCAGCCACTTCGTGACCTGGAACTGGTGGATCGGATCAATCGCGGTGTTTTGCAGAGCGAAGTTCATTCGTTCCCGGTCCCGTCTGTTGGAGCCTCAGGCTCCGATAAGTTTCCTAGCGCCCGGGCATTCAGCTCCCGATAGGCGCGCATCATCGCTCGTATACCTGCTGCGAAGCCGAGTGTCCCGACAATCAGCAGGCCCCAGGGCTTTGTTCCTGCGAATGCGTCGATCCAGAAACCAATGAGGCCTCCGACAAAGATGCAGGCGACAAATTCCGCGCCGTATCGCAGGGCGTAGGCCCCGGCCGAAAGACTTCCATCATCTGCATCCAACTTGCGTTTTGCAGCATCCTTTGCCGCTCTGGCCGCCTGAGCCTGGGCGATACGTTCACCGAGGTCGTTCGGGCCTTCACTGGACATGGTTTGCTAAGCTTCGCGCAAGCGAATCCCTTCTGATGGGGTGCCCCCCGGATTTCGGCGCAAACTATGTATTGGGGGCAGGCAAGTCAACCGCGATTGCAGAAAGCTAGAGGTCTGATTCTATTGGATTTCTATAGTGTGGGTGTGCGCTACTCCGCCGCAACGAGCTCTTCGGCTGCCTGCAGGTCCACAGAAACCAGCTTGGAAACGCCTTTTTCCCGCATCGTGACGCCGAAAAGACGGTCCATCCGGCTCATCGTGACCGGATTGTGGGTAATCACCACGAAGCGCGTATCGGTGCGCTGGCGCATTTCGTTCAGCATGTTGCAGAAACGGTCGACATTGGCGTCATCGAGCGGCGCGTCCACNNCCACCTCGTCCAGCACACAGATCGGCGCGGGGCGGGACAGGAAGACCGCAAAGATCAGTGCGGCCGCCGTCAGGGCCTGTTCGCCGCCGGACATGAGGTTCAGCGTGCCGAGCTTCTTGCCAGGTGGCTGAGCCATGATTTCGAGCCCGGCTTGCAGCGGATCATCGGCATCGACGAGGCGCAGCTCAGCCTGGCCGCCGCGGAACAGGGCTGTGAACAGCGCCTTGAAGTGTTCATTGACCTGCTCGAACGCCTTCAGCAGGCGTTCGCGGCCTTCGGCGTTCAGGGCATCGACGCCCTGGCGCAGCTTGCCGATCGCGGCGACGAGGTCTTCCTTCTCGGTCACCTGCGAACCGAGCCGTTCTTCGAGTTCTTCGGCTTCTTCCTCGGCATTCATGTTCACGCCGCCCAGCTGGTCGCGCGTGCGGCGGAGCTCATCGGCGCGGCGTTCGGCATCGCGGGGCGTGAACTCGCCCATCGTCTCTTCTTCGAGGCCTGCTTCGGCAATCGCCAACAGGCCTTCCGGCGTACGCTGGAAATTGTTGCGGGCGATCTCGACCGATTCTTCGAGCCGGCCTTCGGCGTTTTCGAGCTTCACCTTCCAACCGGCAAGGTTCTCGCGCGCTTCTGAGGCGGCATTGGCGGCGGCGCGGGCGGCCTGTTCGGCCTCGCGGATGGCGGCTTCTTTTTCGGCGAGCTGGTCTGCGACGCGCTTGCGTTCGGTTTCCAGCGCTTCGACTTCGTTGCTGCGGTTCTCGATCTCGGCGGCCAGCTGTTCGGGGCGTGCCTTGGCGGCCAGGGCATCGGAAGCAGCAGACTGGCGGCGCTCAATCAGGCGCGCCACGCGCTCCTCGGTCGCGGTAATGCGGCCGGACCATGTCTTGATGTCGCGTTCGAGGCCATCGCGACGCGCAGCAGCCTGTTCGCGACCGCGTGTAATGTCTGTCAGGCGGCCGCGCGCTTCGATCTCAGCGGTGCGGGCTTCGGCCACCATCGTACGTGCTTCGGCGAGCCGGGTTTCGAGCGCGGCTTCGTTTTCCGCCGGGCCTTCCGGTGCAATCATGGCCAGCGTCTCATTGACCATGGCAAGGTCGGCCTCGGCGCGGGTAAGGGCTTCACCGCTTGTGTCACGCTTCATGGCTGCGCGTTCGGAGGCTTGTGCTTCCTGTGAGACGCGATTGCGTGCCTCGCTGAGCGCGCGCTGGGCCGGGGCAATGGCCTGGCGCAGGTCGCGGAGTTTCACCTCAGCCGTCTGACGGGCGTCACGGGCAGCTACAAGGTCTGCCTCACGCGCCTCATAGGTGGCGGTCAGAGCGGGCAGTTCGGCTTCGGCGGCTTCAAGCCGGGCCTGTTGTTCAAGACGTGCAGCTGCGCTGACCGGTGCATCTGGTGTGCGGATATAACCATCCCAGCGCCAGAGATGCCCCTCGACGGAAACCAGTCGTTGGCCGGGCTGGAGCTGGGCCATCAGGCGCTCGCCATCGGCCACGTCCACAACGCCGCATTGGGCAAGCCGCGCCGCGAGCTCGCCGGGAGCCTCGGTCACATCTGTCAGCGGGCGGGCACCCTGCGGCAGGGATTGCGAAGCCAGCGACGCGCCGCCCCAATACATTGCGGCAGAGCGATCTGTTGGGGCTTCGATATCGTCGCCCAGAGCGGCTGCAATGGCTTTCTCGTAGCCATCCTGCGTGCGAATGCGCTCGACAACTGGCGGGGCTTTTGGGCCTTCGGCCTTGCGAAGCAGCTTGTGCAGACCAGAAATTTCGGCCTCGAGCGCGCGCACATCTTGCTGGGCCGCATCCCGGGGCGCCTGTGCGGACGTTTCCGCCTCACGGGTCGAATTGAGTGTGGCCTCGGCGGTTTCGACGGCGCGTTCGGCGTCTTGCAGGGCGGCTTCGGCATCCTGTTCGGCCGCTTTGGCATCGCGCAGGCGGCCGACCAGCGACACGGCATCTTCGATCCGGGCCATTTCGCCTTTCAGGCGGTCGATTTCAGAACTGAGCTGAGACTGGCGACGCCGTTGGGCGGAGGCATTCTCCTCCGAAGCGCGGCGCTGGGCGCGCACTTCCGACAGGCGTTCCTGCGCTTCGTCGGCTGCTTTCTCCGCGCCCGCGAGACGTGTGCGGGCATCTTCGAGCGCCTTTCGCGTCTCGGCCTCGATTTCCTCGTTCTGGGCTTCGTTCAGGACCGGCAGCGAAGACAGCTCAAACTTCGCATGGGCGAGGGCGTCTTCGGCTTCGAGTTTCTGGTCCTGCTCGCGCTCGATGTCTTCCATCAGGCGGGTCGCTTCGGCATCGAGGCGTTCATGGGTCTCGGCGGCGACCTTGCGCTCGGTTTCCAGCCTTGCCAGCGTGATGCGCGCCTGTCCGAGCTTGGCGGCGGCAACGCTTTCAGCTTCGCGCAGGGGATTGAGTCCTTCACCGGCCTCAATGCGCTCGCGTTCCCGCATCGCGTCTTCGCGTGTCTTTTCCTCAACCGCGCGGCGGGCTTCGTCCAATTGCGTGCGGGCCGTGTCGCAGGCGAGTTTGGCCTCATGCCAGCGCAGGTGCGCGATCAGCGCGTCGAGGGCGTGGATCTCTTCAGACAGGCGCTTGTATTTGCGGGCCTTGGCGGCCTGGCGCTTGAGGCTGGCGAGCTGGCGCTCGACTTCAGCGGAGACTTCCGACAGGCGCTCCAGATTGGTCTCGGCGCCGTTCAGCTTCAGCTCGGCTTCGTGACGGCGGGAATTGAGGCCTGCAATGCCGGCGGCTTCCTCAAGGATACGGCGGCGGTTCTGCGGCTTGGAGCCGATCAGTTCCGAAATCTGACCCTGGCGCACGAGAGCCGGGGAGTTCGCGCCGGTCGAAGCATCCGCGAACAGGAGCTGGATGTCCTTGCCGCGTACAGTCCGGCCATTCAGCTTGTAGGTGGAGCCTGCGCCGCGCTTCAGGCGGCGGATAACTTCCAGTGTGTCGGAGGCGTTGAATTCCGGTGGCGCGGTGCGTTTGGAATTGTCCAGCACGAGCGTGACTTCAGCGGTCTCGCGGGCCGGCCGCCCATCCGCACCGGAGAAGATGAGGTCATCCATCTCCCCGCCGCGCATGGCACGTGCAGAGCTTGCGCCCATGGCCCAGCGAAGGGCTTCCAGAAGATTGGACTTGCCACAGCCATTCGGCCCGACGATCCCGGTCAGGCCGGGTTCGATTGGCACGTCCTGAGGGTCCACAAAGGATTTGAAGCCAGCAATACGGAGTTCGGTTATCTTCATACTGGCTCCCCCATATCCTTACTCGTCTGTTGAGACGCCTGCAGCTTCAAGCGCGGCGTCCAGCGCGGCTGTGACCTTCTCAGCGGAGTTCATGTTGGCGAACTGGTGCACTTCACCATTGATGATGAAGGTTGGTGTGCCGGTGACGCCGAACTTTTCGGACGTCTGGTAGATGTCCGCCATCTGTTGGCGCAGGTCGCGATTGTTCATGCAGGCATCGAAGTCGGCTTCGGTTTCAATGCCGTGCCGCTGGCCGATGGTCTGGAGCATGGCCTTCAGGACGCCGTTTTGCGCGGATTCGATGATGCCGGACTGGTATTCGAACAGCTCGTCCAGCACGTCGAAGTACTTGTCTTCGCCCGCGCACATGGCGACGAGGTAAGCAGGAACATCCGGCGCGTGGAGTGGGTATTCGCGGAAGACGAGTTTCACCTTGCCGGAGTCGATATAGTCCGATTGGACAACTGGCTGGATGTCATCATGCCAGTACTTGCAGGCCGGGCAGGTGGGCGAGGCATATTCGATCAGGGTGACAGGTGCGTCTGCCGCCCCTTTGACGTGGCCAAGCTCGCTGCCAGCTGTCACGGCGTTGCCACCTGCAGGCGATGTGTCGGCACCGGTGTCGCCACAGGCGACCAGGGCCAGCGCTGAAATCGCTGCAAGCGCAGTGCGTCGTGAGAAGAAATTCATGATCATAACCTTCGCGTTAAGGATTGAGTCGGTTTGGTTGCCAATTGATTAACTGCAACCACCTGTTCTGTTAACTAATTTGCCTCTGAACCGGTCGAATCGGGGAGCGCGGCAAGCTGTGTGTCGAGATAAGCGGCGAACGCATCGGCCGACTTGAAGTCGTCATCGACGTATTTTTCCTCGCCGTTGATAACCAGCGTTGGCGTGCCGCGCAGCTCATATTCCTCGGCGCTTTCCTGCACTTCGGCCATGTCGAGCCGGACATTCATGTCGGTGTAGCAGGCATTGAACGTGTCGACGTCCCGAATGCCATAGGGCGTGCCGATCTCGATGAAAGTGTCGAGCACCGTACCAGCTTGCGCCGACTTGATGACATCAGGCTGACGCGCAAACATTGTGCCGGTTGCCTCGAAGAATTTGTCCCGGCCAGCGCAGCGCGCCATGGTCACGAGAGCCGTATCGACATCATTGCGCAGGACTTCACGGAAGATGAAACGGACCTTGCCGGTCTCGATATAATCGGCCTCGATGCGTGGCAGGATCTTGTCGTGGAAGTATTTGCATCCACCGCATGTGAGAGACCCGTATTCGATGATCGTCAGTGGCGCGTCTTTCGAGCCCTTGGAGTGGCCAACAGACAGGTCTTCGGCAAGGGCAGGCATGGCCAGGAAGGCGGCAGCCGTGACGGCAGTCAGAATGGATTTCAGCATGTCGGGGCTCCTTGCGGGCAGGGCGGGATCAGAATGGCAGGCCGCTATCCTTGCCAGGCTTGGCGTTGGGCGGCGTATCTTCTGCGGTTAACATGGCCTCGCCGAGTGCAACAATTGCGGCGCGCAGCTTGTCGTTCTGAATTCCGGAGGTCGATTCCTCAAGTTCCTTGCGCTCTTTCAGTGAGAGCGGACGCGTTTTGCGACGCAGCGTCTTGGGCGGTTCTGTTCCGAGCGATCCCTGCTTGATCTTGATGGCGGTAATGTCGCCGCCCGCGGACACTGACACGCGCTGTCGCAGCGTTTCGGACTGGTGCTGCACCATCGGGGCGGCTTGCGGCACGACGAGCAGGGTCAGCACGCGACCATCCTTGCCACCGCTGAGCCGCTCCGGGCGGCAGTATTTATAGAGTTGTTCGCCAGCGATCTCGCGCCAGCGCTGGCGGAGAACCTGAATGGGGGGCAGTTTCTTGGCGCCGGATTTACGGCCGACCCGTTCCGCGGCAAGCCCGACCTGGCGCATGTTGGAATAAGTGCGTGTCGCGCGCTGGTAGCGCAGGCGGACGCGCGCGCGAGCTTCCTCTATGGGATCAAGGGTTGATCTCGTGACCATTCGTACGAGATTGCACGGCTTTCGGGCGAGGAAAAGGCATGGCACCGGCAAAGCACAGAGATTTGAACAGCCTGCCGGGCAAATTGCTGCCGTGGTTCGAGCGTCATGCACGCGACTTGCCCTGGCGCACGCTGCCGGCAGACCGGGCAGTGGGCGAGCGGCCTGACCCGTACCGTGTCTGGCTCTGCGAGATCATGATGCAGCAGACGACCATCCCGCATGGCACCCCATACTTTCATACCTTCCTTACGCGCTGGCCAACCATTGAGGCGCTGGCGGCGGCAAAGGATGAAGAGGTGATGAGTGCGTGGGCGGGCCTCGGCTATTATGCGCGAGCGCGGAATTTGCTGAAATGTGCGCGTGAAGTCGCTGCACGCGGAGGCTTTCCGGAAACAGAGGCCGAACTGCGCAAACTGCCCGGTATCGGGCCATATACGGCTGGCGCGATCGCGGCGATTGCCTTTGACCAGAAAGCGGCGGCGGTGGATGGCAATGTCGATCGCGTGTTCGCGCGCCTGCTGGCATTGAAAGGCGAATGGGCCGCTGAGAAGAAGGTGATTGCCGAAACAGTGCGGGCGCTGGTGCCGGAGGACCGGCCGGGAGAATTTGCTGAAGCGCTGATGGATCTGGGCGCAACCGTGTGCACGCCGACCAAGCCGAACTGCCTGATCTGTCCACTGTCGTCCCTGTGCGCAGCGCGGGCCGAAGGGGCGCCTGAACGCTATCCGATCAAGCCCGCAAAAGTGCCAAAGCCCGTACGGTTTGGAATTGCTTATGTGTTGGTCGTGAAGGGGGAAGCGCTGCTGGTGCGCCGCCCGGACAAGGGCCTGCTCGGCGGGATGCTGGCGCTGCCGACGGGCGATTGGGTGGAGGGCGATTTTCCGCCAACGCCTTCGCCTGCCGAAGCGGCCTGGGAGGAGGTCGGCGAGGTACGCCATGTCTTCACGCATTTCGCGTTTCGCTTTCGGGTGATGCGCGCCGAGGCATCGCGCAAGCCGAAAGTTGCCGACGGCCGGTGGGTCAAACTCGATGAGGTCGAAGGCCTGCCAAGCGTGTTTGCCAAGGCGTTCCGGCTGGCAGTTGCGGAAATTTAGTTACCGCTAACACTGGACAATATCATCGCCTTCGGGAAAGTTCCTGCCAAAATACAAGAGGGCGGAACAGGACATGTTTACCAGCAAGACGATGATGGCATGCGGGGCGTTGGCCCTGATTGGACTGGGCGCACATGCAGAGGCGCCGAAGCTCGCCAGCGTGTTCGGTGACCATATGGTGATCCAGCGCGATGCACCGGTGCGCCTGTTCGGAACGGCGGATCCCGGCGCGGAATTCATCGTTTCGCTGGACGCGGCGTCCACGCCTGTTCGTGCCGGCCGGGACGGCCGATGGTGGGTCGAGTTTCCCGAGCTTTCAGCAGGCGGATCACATGAAATTTCCGTCACCGTCGAAGGTGATACAGTGCAGGCGTTAGAGGATGTGCTGGCGGGCGATGTGTTCTTGTGTTCCGGCCAGTCGAACATGGAATATCCACTGTCACGTGTGACCTATGCTGAACGGGAAGTCGCCGCTGCGGACCACTCCAATATTCGCCTGCTGCAGGTCGAAAAGGATCTCTCGCTTGCTCCGAATGCGGAATTGCCGGGCGACAGCGCTTGGGCCGTCACGACGCCGGAGACCGCAGCGGGGTTCTCGGCAGTCTGTTACTATGCCGGGCGGGCATTGTCAGAAGCCTATGATGTTCCTGTCGGTCTGATCAATTCGAGCTGGGGCGGCTCACGCATCGAGCCCTGGATTGATGGCGAGATCATCGGCGCAATGCCGGACCATACCAAACAAGTGGCCTTGCTGGAAACCTACAAGACTGACCGGGGCGTGGCAGCGAAGATCTATTCGGAAAGCTGGCAGCAGAGCTGGCGGGACGACCCCGCGACCGAAGGAACTGCGCCGTGGGAAGATGCAGACGCAGGCGAGTGGAAGCCCGTGCCCGGCACGCTGCGCGACTGGCGCAAATGGGGAGACCCGGAACTCACCGATCATCTCGGCATGGTTTGGCACAAGGTCAGTTTTGATCTGACTCCTCAGCAGGCAGAGCAGGCTGCGACCATCCATATTGGCGCGGTCGATGATACCGACATGACCTGGCTGAACGGCACGGCAATTGGCACGACATTCCATTGGGGAGGATTGCGCGCGTACGAGGTTTCAGCCGATCTCCTCAAGCCGGGCAAGAACACTATTTTGGTCAACGCCCATAATGATTATGGCGATGGCGGCATGAACGGACCGGCTTCTGAATTGCGCGTGGAATTGGAGGACGGCTCAAGCCAGTCGCTGGCCGAGGGGTGGGCCTATCGCAAAGTGGATTCGGCCGTAAGCGCTCCGAAGCCTGCGCCCTGGTTCACGATCAAGGGCTACACGATGTTGCACAATGCGATGATTGCGCCGTTGTCTGGCATCCGCCTGAAAGGGGCAATCTGGTATCAGGGCGAATCCAATGCGGGCGATGGCGTCGCCTATGAAAGTCTGCTTGATCTGCTGGTGCAGGATTGGCGCGCGAAGTTTGGAGCTGACTTGCCGGTAACTGTTGTGCAGCTGCCGCGATATGGCGCGCTACCCACAGAGGCTGGCAAGCCGGGCTGGGGGGTGATCCGAGAATCCATGCGCCGCGTCGCTGCCAGGGATGATCGTGTGGCGCTCGCCGTGACGATTGATATGGGCGATCCGGTGGACATTCATCCGCCAAACAAGCTCGCGGTGGCCGAACGGGTCGTGCGGGTGATGAAGTCTCTCGTTTATGGTGAGGTGGATGCAGGCGCGTCTGGCGCCGTGGCGAGTCGGGCGGTGCGAGACGGCAGCACAATTCGTATTGCGTTTGAGGGTGTGGAAGACGGCTTGGTGACGGTCAGTGCAGGGAGTGTGATTGGCATGGAGCTGTGCGATGCGGATGCGTGCAAATATGCTTCAGCCAAGCTTGATGGCGATACTGTGGTCGTGCAGGCAGAAGATGAGGCGGTGTCCGAGGTCCGCTATTGTCAGGGCGATTCCCCCCTCTGCAATCTCTTCGACGGGACCGGGATGCCGGCCGGTCCGTTCTGGATCGCGGTTGAGTAGCGCCAGCCTATTCAGCAGGCACCATCTCTGGGGCGTCATTGCGGACAGCGCGGCGGATAACATCGTCATAGCCATGCGAGATGCAATCAAATGTCTCGTAATAGCCGCGCGATGACAGCAGCTTGTGGAGCCGTTTCAGCCTGTAAGGCGGGATTGATGCAAACATGTGATGCTCGAGATGATAGTTCACATCATTCGGCGCGATCAGCACGCGCTGCCAGAATGGGGCGACCGTGGTGCCGGTATTGAGGCGCGGATCGAGGCTGGTCCGGTCTTTCGCGGTGCCATGCTCGCCGATCTGGCGCAGGCGCACTATGGCTGGATAGATGAAGAGTTCTGCCGCCCACCACATGAGGTAGGCCCACGGTGCGCCAATAGCGGTGAGGGTGCCGGCCAGTGCGATATGGAACGTGAGCCACGGCCAGTTGCGCGATAGTTTGAAGCTGCGGATCTTGCGCAGCGTATCGCGCAGGCCCGTCTGGCCGGTCAGGTCGCGCACGAATTTTCGACGCAGGCTGTCCTTCGGGACAGGGTAGTTCTTTACAAAGATGATGTCGGGATCGTCTGGCGTGCCCGCATATTTGTGGTGCTTCAAATGGTAGGCGCGATAGGCGGGCAGGGAGATGTTCATCGGCGCGCCCGCGATCCAGTGGCCGACGAAATCATCGACCCTCTGACTCTTGAAAAAGGCGTGGTGGGCGCAATCGTGATTGATGATGCCCAGGCCGAGCTGGCGACCGCCCAGAATGAGGATACCTGCGAGGATTGTCAGCGGATTTGGCCAGATGATGGCGACCGCAAAGGCCGCAATGATCAACCCCCAATTCCAGACAAGCGTCGCCAACGCGCGAAGATCAGACTTCGTGCGCAACTCGCGAAGCTCATCCTTTGTCAGCGCTTCGGATAGCTTCATCGTGTTCGACATGGCAGGTCTCCATCCTGTGCTTTAAGGTTTGTTACATATAATTTCATTATGAGTCAATTCGTGTATTATTTTGAACCTCTCAAGTCTGAAGACGTGTCAGCGCGCGCGCTTATCCTGTCCTTGATGAGCAGTACGACGGATGCGCCCCAGCCGATTGGCCGGCTTATCAATGCGGCGGCACTGTTCGGGATCGAGGCGGCGACCCTGCGTGTGGCTGTGACGCGCCTGATGAAGGATGATCTGCTGGAGAGCCGAGAACGCGGTGTCTATGTTCCAGGCCCCAGAGCGCAGGCACTCAAGCGTCGGGTGCAGCAGTGGCAGAATGTGGCTGACCGGGTGGTCGACTGGAATGGCGACTGGCTGGTGGCGTTGACCAGGCATCTTGGCCGGAGCGACCGCAAGCAGCTTCGGGCACGTGAGCGGGCGTTGGCCCTGTTCGGATACCAGCAGACGGAGGAAGGTTTCTGGGTTCGTCCTGCCAACCTGGCGAGTGAACTGGACACGCATCGGACCAGTCTGATCGATATCGGCGCGGATGACGGTATTATCCTGACCCGAACCTCTCAGGTCGCGATGGCGGGGTCGTTTGACTGGACGCGCCTGTGGTCACCGGAAGAGTTGTCGCAATCCTATGCGCGCGCGATCCAGGCCATGGAGACCAGTCTGGCTGGCTTGATGACGCGCAGCGTGGATGAGGCAGCGCGCGAGACCCTCCTGATCGGGCAGCCGGTGATCCGGGCGATCAATTTCGACCCATTGCTGCCACCGGCGCTCGGAGACCAGGAAGGGTTCCTGCGGATGGCGGACAAGATGCTGGAATACAACCAGATCGGACAGATCTGCTGGCAACGCTATTATGATGCCATAGAAAAAGCGGCGCAGGACTGATCCAGCGCCGCTTTGGTTCGGGCGCGCCCGACAGGGCGGGTATTCCTAGGCATTCCCGACTGTCCATCCTATACAGTTCTCGAACAGTAGATCGGGGACATACCATGACATTCAGAAACGCGTTCGCATTGTGCGCCTTGGGCACAGTGTTGACACTCACAGCATGCGGAAATGAAACCTCCGCAACCGGATCGGCCGATCAATCGGCTTCGTTGTCACAGCAAGCAGAGTCGGCGGAAGGCTCCGCTGATGATCATGTGTCCGAACAGGGGCTTAGCGCTGCTTTGCCGACGACGCCGCTCAATCGAGACGCATTGTTTGGTCTGGTTGCCGAGACCGTCAAGGAAACAGCGCCGTGCCCGTTTTTGTCGGACACCACGGCGGTCGCAACGGCAGAGACAAATTATGTGCTGGTCCGCCGGGAGGTTTCGAATGAGGAGTGCAGGTGGTCCAGGAATGCGGGCTTCTCGGTCGTCGTGTCGGTGGCTTCTGCTGCAACCGCGACACCGCTAAAGGACAGGGACTACAATCTGGACGCGCCGCCTGTTGTGAAAGGCCAGCCCGGACCCGGCGATGCAGCGTTTATTCTGTACGATACGGCGTGGGAGAAAGAGCGCCCGTACGCGATGGGATTTGAACAGGACGAGAAGCTTGTAACGATCTTCGTGACGGGTCTGGAGACAGACCCTGTGCGCCTTGCGGCAACCGCCGAGGAAGTTGCTGCCAAACTGCCAACCGCGCCCACTACTGAAAAGCAGTTTCGGGAGATTGTGCCCGCTCTGGAGTTCTGTGAAATCTGGTCCGACGAAAGTGTTGGCTCCATGATCGGCGCAACGCCGGAAGATGGCCTGCACAGCGCCGTTTACGGGGCAGCAGGTTGCAAATGGAGCAGTGGCTACGGGGCAAATGCAAAGTCCGTAACGCTCGCGCGGTATGGCCAAGGCGATACCAGCCTCGACCGAATGTTGGAAATAGGCGGAGAAGCGATTTCCGGATTGGGAGACCGGGCCGTCGTTCTGACGCGCGTGGCCTCAGATGGCTATTTGGGTGACAGCGCAATCTGGGTCGATGTGGGCGAGCATCAGTTCAATATCACGCTTTCGGGGACGATCCCGAACCATGCTGCGGTCGCAGAAACGCTCGCAAGAAACCTGTTCTCGCGAATCTGAGCGTCACAACACCCGAATGTGCTGTGACGCCAGAAACAAGCTCTAGTTGAGGCCCATTTCCTCTCGATAGCGCCGGCGCAGCATGTCGATTGGAGCGAGGTTCCGCTTGGGATCCTCATAGTGCCAATAAGTCCAGCCATTACAGGCCGGCGCCTGTTGGACATGTGCGCCGAGGCGGTGGATCGATCCGGTGGACGTGCCGGTGGTCAGCGAGCCGTCGACGCGGATACGGGCCTGATAGCGACGCTGGGGGCTGAACAGGCGGTCGCCAGGTTTCAGCCAGCCATTTTCCAGTAGTGCGCCGAATGGCACGCGCGGCAGGGATTTCTTGCTGCGCTCCGTTTCGAGCACAGCGCCTTCAATGGGCTCGATGGCCTTCAGGCGGGCCCGCGACAGGCGCGCATAGGTCTCGTCGCGCTCGATGCCGACATAGTTGCGACCGAGGCGTTTGGCGGCGGCGGCGGTGGTCCCGGTGCCGGAGAATGGGTCGAGGACCGTGTCGCCCGGATTGGTCGTTGCCAGCAGGACGCGCTGCAAAAGGCTTTCCGGCTTCTGCGTCGGGTGAGCTTTCTTGCCGTCGTCATCCTTGAGGCGTTCGCCGCCTGTGCAAAGCGGGATCATCCAGTCGGAGCGCATCTGCTTGTCGTCATTGAAGACTTTCAGCGCGTCGTAATTGAATGTGCATTTAGACTGTTCGGACTTTCCGGCCCAGATCAGGGTTTCGTGGGCATTCTGGAAGCGGGTGCCCTTGAAGTTCGGCATGGGGTTCGATTTCAGCCAGATCACGTCATTCTGGATCCAGAAGCCCTGATCCTGCAGGATCGCGCCGACNNCCCAGATCATGGTCTCGTGGGCGTTGGTGAAGCGCCGGCCGCGGAAGTTCGGCATGGGGTTGGTCTTGCGCCACACCACGTCGTTGAGGATCCAGTAGTCGAGATCCTGCAGCGCGGTGCCGACGCGGAAGATGTTGTGGTACGAGCCAATCACCCAGATTGCGCCATCATCCTTCAGGACGCGGCGGCACTCTTCCAGCCACTGGTGGCAGAACAGGTCATAGGCATCGAAGCTGTCGAACTTGTCCCAATCGTCGTCAACACCATCGACCACGGACTGATCGGGTCGGGTCAGGCCACCACCAAGCTGGAGGTTGTAGGGAGGGTCGGCAAAGACGAGATCAACCGACCTGTCCGGCAGGCGTGACAGGATGTCGATGCAATCGCCCTGCATGATCACGTTCTTCTGTAATTCCATTGGTTCAGCCCCGCTTGCGCTATGTGTCTTATCGAAGCGCGAATCAGTGCCGGACGCCGGTTTCTGAATCCCTAATTATTGCGCATCCGAATCAGCCCGAAATGTTTCGATATCGAAACTAGCCGCAGATTTTCCTTGTGGATAGTGCTGTGGATAAAATCGGGGAAAGCCTGTGAATTGGCAGTGTGTAAGGTGCGGCATGCAAGGCCGCATTTCGGGAAAGACCCGTTACCCAGCCAAATTCAGGGTTTGTCCTTATCCCGCTTTCTGAGGCTTTGCCTAAACTTCCGGAAAATGGAGGCGAGACGACAATGACCGCAAAAAGCATGAAAGCCGCCGTGGTGCGTGAATTTGGCAAACCGCTGGTGATTGAGGAGGTGAAAGCTCCGGAGCCGGGGCCGGGCGAAATTCAGGTCAAGATCGAAGCGTGCGGTGTCTGCCATACCGATCTGCACGCCGCGCATGGTGACTGGCCGGTAAGGCCCAATCCGCCCTTCATACCGGGTCATGAGGGCGTTGGTTTCGTCTCGGGCGTGGGAGCGGGTGTCACGCATGTGAAGGAAGGCGACCGGGTGGGCGTGCCGTGGCTCTATTCAGCTTGCGGGCATTGTGACCATTGCATGGGCGGCTGGGAGACTCTCTGCGAGAGCCAGCGCAATACGGGCTACTCCGTGAATGGCGGGTTTGCCGAATACGCCATAGCGGACCCGAATTATGTGGGGCATTTGCCGGATAATATTCCATTCGTGGAAATCGCACCGATCCTGTGCGCAGGCGTTACGGTCTACAAGGGGCTCAAGGTGACTGACACCAAGCCCGGCGACTGGGTGGTGATTTCAGGCGTGGGCGGTCTTGGCCACATGGCGGTTCAATACGCAAAAGCCATGGGACGTCGCGTGGCGGCGGTGGATATCGATGATTCCAAGCTTGCCCTCGCGAAGCAGCTTGGCGCGGAGGTGACTGTGAATGCCGCCAAAACGGATCCGGCAGCCTTCCTGCGCAAGGAGATTGGCGGAGCACATGGCGCTCTCGTCACGGCCGTGTCAGTGAAGGCCTTTGAGCAAGCGCTCGGCATGGTCAGGCGGGGTGGGACGGTTTCGCTGAACGGATTGCCGCCCGGCGACTTTCCTCTGTCGATTTTCAACATGGTGCTGAATGGGATCACGGTGCGCGGGTCCATTGTCGGGACGCGGCTGGATCTCCAGGAATCGCTGGATTTCGCCAAGCTTGGCGCCGTGAAAGCCCATACGGCAACGGCACGTCTGGAAGAGATCAACAGTGTATTCGACAAGATGCTCGCGGGTGACATCGACGGACGGATTGTGCTCGATTTCTCCTAGATATCGAGGCGCATCTGGCCGCCGCAATCCTCAATGATGCGAAAGAGGTCAGTGCGCAGGGCGCCCCGTGGCTGGTTCATGCCGAGCTTGGCAGCGCAGCGGCCGAAGCGCCTTGAGATGATGTCGGCCACCGGGCCGCCGCCGCGCATCCGTTCATGCCAGTTGGCGTCATAATCCTTGCCGCCGCGCATGTCCCTGATGTGGTTGATCACCCGGGCGGCCCGATCCGGTACATGCTGGACCAGCCATTCATGGAACAGATCCTTGATCTCGTAGGGCAGGCGCAACAGCACATAGCCCGCACGGGTCGCGCCATGATCGGCGGCGGCTTCCAGCAGGTTTTCGATCTCATGATCATTGAGGCCGGGAATGATTGGCGCAGTCATTACGGTTACTTCAATACCTGCGTCGCTGAGGGCGCGGATCGTGTCCAGTCGACGCTGCGGCGTGGCGGCGCGCGGCTCCATCTTGCGTGAGAGCGTGCGATCCAGCGTGGTCAGAGAGATGCCAACTCGTGCAAGCCCTGCTTCGGCCATCGGCGCGATCAGGTCGATGTCGCGCTGGATCAGAGCTGACTTGG
Source organism: Hyphomonas sp. UBA4494 (assembly GCF_002388935.1). Lineage (NCBI taxonomy): Bacteria > Pseudomonadati > Pseudomonadota > Alphaproteobacteria > Hyphomonadales > Hyphomonadaceae > Hyphomonas > Hyphomonas sp. UBA4494. The sequence continues at coordinate 23,749 of NZ_DGNK01000002.1, read as the reverse complement.
TTAAAAGGCTGAGCGGGTGGCGGTGCGCGGACAGAACCTCCAGCAGGCTACGGGTCAGGCGCTTTTCCCGCTCTACGGGCTGGTAGGCATCGGTATTCATGCCCATCGCGATGACCCGGGGGATATAGCGTGGCCGCGACAATTCCCGTTTCAGCAGCTCGACGGCATTGTCCTTGAAGAACAGCTTGCTCTCGAAATCGAGCCCTGCCGAAAGCCCGCCCCAGGCATGGGTTGGTCGGGCAAAGCAATAGATGCAGCCATGCTCGCAGCCGCGATACGGGTTTACCGTTCTGTCGAACGAGATGTCAGGCGATTTGTTGAAGGTGATGATGGTGCGGGCCGAATCCTTCATCAGAAGGGTCTCCATCCGGCTGTCATCATCCTCAATCGTGCCCCAGCCATCATCAAAGGCCTGGCGTGTTTCGAGCTCGAAACGGCCGGTCTGGTTTGAGATCGCTCCGCGCCCACGCTGCTGGAAGCGTTCTTCAACCTGGCGTGTGTCGATCAAATTTATTCTGCCGGTGGGGGAGAGTTTCTGTCCAGTTCTCATGACCAGAACAGGCCACAGATAACGGAACAAATCAAGAACATAAATTTACGTGAATGCCGAAAACCTGTGGAATCAAATGCCCTTCAGCGAGCAGAAATTTTCCAGAATTTGACGGACACGGGCTGGCATCTGGCGGGCCAGGACATCCTGCGTTTCACCGATCTTCTCATATTCATGTCGGCCAGCCAGCGCCGAGGTCTTTCGTCCGGCCATACTCCAGCCGGCAAACATGCGCAGCTCTGCGGATTCGGCCAGAACCGTGGTGACCGAAATATGGCGAGGGTCTTGGACAATACGGTTGAAGACCTCTTCGACGTTCAGTCGTGTGCCTTCCAGCACCTGGAGAAAGTTCAAACCATTATAGATCAGGACCCCCGTTATGTTCCGAGGTGCATTATTGCGGATCGACGCGTCAACAATCGCATCGACATCGGCGGACGTGAGGGCGTCAGACGCAGTGCTGATATAGATCAGTCGATACATGGGCGTCCTGCTCTCTGGGGCCAAGAATTCTGTTGGACAATGCTTTTCCGTTGGGGACGATAACCTGGGTCAAGTTAACGAAGTTTGTTTGCATTCCACCTTCGCCAATCCGGCTCTTCATCCAGATCCTGCAATGTTTCTAACAGTGTCAGGCGAAATGAGGAGGGAAGGTTTGCTTGCACATCAGCGCGTGCATGGGGACCGGACCAGCGTACATTGTCGAAAAGTGATGGAAGACCGGGGCGTTTGTTCACACCGAAAAGCCAGAAGCCGCCATCATCTGCTGGGCCAAACACGGCATCGGTGCGTTGTAACGCACGAACGGCCTGGCGTAGCAGAGTGGCAGAAATGTCCGGAGCATCGGTGCCAATGAAGAGGACCGGCCCATTCGGCGAGTCGGCGAGGCCTTTGCCAAGTCGCTCGGTCAGCGTGCCTGACCCCTGACTGAAGCGGGGCAGGTGTGGCGGCCAAGTTCCGCCCAGTGTTTCGCCAAGCGCGTGGTCTGGCGCGAGATAGAGGGCCACGTCCAGGCCGCTGGAGCGGACGGCTCGCATGGTGCGGGCGAGCGTGAAATGTGCAATGCGGCGCGCTTCGGTACGGCCCAAACCGGCGGCGAGTCGCGTCTTGGCCAGCCCCATGCGGGGCGGCTTGGCGAAGATGAGGACACGGGTGCGCCGCATCAACGATACGCCTTGGCGAGGATTTCAGGTTTCGCCCCCAACAAGAAACGGGTGAGCAGGAAGGCATTGCTCCAGGCGCGCCTGCGCCAGCCATCGCGCTCATACTTTTCAGCCGAGGTGCGCGCGTCGGCGTTCAGCAGGACAAGCCGTTTCTTGCCGAGGGCCCTTGCTATCATCACGTCTTCCATCAAGGGCACGTCGGCAAAGCCGCCGACCGCATCGTACAGCTTGCGGGAGATCAGCAGACCTTGATCGCCATAGGGCAGGCCGAACATGCGCGCGCGCCGATTGGCGCGAGCTTCCAGCCAGCGGGCGGCGCGATCGTCCGAGCGATATCTCAGTGTGAAAGCCGCGGCCGATTCAGCGCGGCGATCCATATGGTGGGCGGCGCGTTCAGCCCAGTCGGGCGAGAGATACGTGTCGGCATGCAGAAAGAGCAACCAGTCGCCGCGTGCAGTGTCGGCGCCGGCGGCGAGTTGCGCGCCGCGACCGCTGGCGCCGGTGATCCACGTCGCGCCGGTGTCCCCGGCAATGCGCGGCGTAGCATCGTCCGAGCCGCCATCCGAGACAATCACCTCACGGATCAGCCCCAGCTCAAGCCCCGGCATCAAGGCCTGCAGACACTCTGGCAGGTCGCTGGCGGCGTTCAGTGTGGGAATGATGATCGAGAGCGGTGCGGGCATTTTCTCTCCCTATCAGGCAATCGCATGGCGCGGAACCGGGCAGGGGTTAACGCGTTTGAGAGAAACCAGACAAAGGATCCCTCACATGCCCTCGATTTACGAAACCCTGAAGAAAGACCATGACTCCCATCGCGACCTGTTGGCCCAACTGGCCGAGACAGAAGGCGACTCGTCCAAGCGCCGCAAGCTCTGGAAGGAGTTCTATTACGATGTGGGCGGGCATGCCGCCGCCGAGGAAGAGACATTTTATGCGCCCCTGATGAAGGGCGAGGAGGGCCAGCCGAAGGGCCGTCACTCGGTTGCCGAGCACAAGGAACTGGACGACATCATTCAGGAACTGGATGAAATGGACATGAGTTCCCCTGGCTGGCTGACGCGTTTCAAGACGCTGCGCCATGATTACGAGCATCATATCGATGAGGAAGAGACCGAAATCTTCCCCGTCGCAAAGGACGTGATTGGCCCTGATAAAGATGGCTCGATCGGCGAAGCCTTCCTTGAGCGCAAGCAACGCGAAATGAAGCTGGTTGATCAGAAGGCCGAGGAGGCTCTGGAGGAATAATTACCTGATTAGTTCTGACGGTCCCGGTTTTTGGCGCTCAGGCCAGTGGGGACGCTGACCATTTTGACCCCGTCAAAATGGCAGGTCCGGAAGGTAAAAATTATCATAGATCCAATTTCGGAGGGGTCTGGAACACGCCGCAATCGAGCCAATGACGAAGCCCGCGCCGATGGCTACCGAAAGCACTGTTTGCAATAATGGCACACTCAGCAGCCAGTGCGTCAGTGCAAGAGCCAGAAGAAAGACGAGGAAGCCAACGGTCAAAAGTGTCAGGATGCCTTTGCCGAATTCGCCAAGCCTTGAATTCCCCTTTTTCACGATTCAAGCTCCCCGAGCCGTTTCTCCACCAGCAACAAGTCCCGCCATGCGCGGGACTTGTCCTGTGGGCGGCGCAAAAGATAGGCCGGGTGCAGGATTGGGATCAGCGGGGCGGTGAATCCACCGGCGGTCTTGAAAACATGTTCCGTGCCACGCAGGCGCATGATGCCATCTGCGCTATCGAGCAAGGACTTGGCTGGCACGCCGCCCGCGGCAATAATCACTTTCGGAGCGACCAGTTCCACCATCCGATCCACAAACGGACGACATACGGCGAGCTCCTCGGCTTCCGGATTCCGGTTGGCCGGGGGGCGCCAGTAATTCACATTGGTAATGAAGGCATTTTCCGTGCGGTCACGGTGAATGGCCGCCAGCATCTTGTCGAGCAGCTGTCCGGCCTTGCCCACAAAGGGCAGGCCCTTGCGGTCCTCTTCGGCGCCCGGCCCTTCGCCGATCACCATCAGGCTGGCACCCGGCGTGCCATCATAGACGACTGTATTTTCTGATGCGCTTTTCAGCGGGCTGCCTTCAAAGGCTACGATGGCGGCTTTTAGCGCCTCGACCGAATCACAGGCCGCTGCGGCAATTTTGGCCTCTTCAACCCAGTCCGTTTTCTTCCGGCGTGGGCGGCGCACAGGGGCATCCTGGGCAACTGCAGCAGGCGGCGCGGCACTGTCGGCAACCTTCAGATAGGCCTTTACCGCAGCGTCATCGACTTCCACGCCCATGTCGCCCCACCACTCGGTGAGGGCCTTAATTGCATCAATTGACGCAGGGGTGGGCATCTGGACGCTCTGGACCTTCCTGATAGACGCTGTAATTGCTTAATCAAATGGGCTTATGAGCGGGCACCCTATCACCCGCAAGGAGGAGAAACCAATGGCTGATGACGCTGTACAGCGCGAGTCGATGGAATATGACCTGGTCATCGTTGGCGGTGGCCCTGCGGGTCTGTCCGCGGCGATCCGGGCAAAACAACTCGCACAGGAAGCTGGCGAAGACATTGAAGTCGTCGTGATCGAGAAGGGCGGCGAGATTGGCGCTCACATTCTGTCCGGCGTGGTCATGGACCCGGTCGGCCTCGACAAGCTGATCCCCGGCTGGCGTGAGCGCGACGACCGTCCGCTGAAGACCGAAGTCACCGGCGACAAGTTCAAATTCCTCGGCCCGAAGGGCGAGGCAGACATTTCCTGGCTGCCTATGCCGGGCTTCATGAAGAACCATGGCAACTATACTGGCTCGCTCGCCAATGTGGCGCGCTGGCTGGGCCAGGAAGCCGAGAATATGGGCGTGGAAATCTTCCCCGGCTTTGCCGCCTCAGATCTCGTGCTGGGTGAAAATGGCGAAGTCAAAGGCATCGTCGCCGGTGTCATGGGTATCGCCGCCGATGGTACGCACAAGCCGGACTATGAGCCGGGCATGGAGTTGCTCGGCAAATATGTCTTGTTCGCCGAAGGCGCCCGGGGCTCGCTGACGAAGCAGCTGATCGCCAAGTACAATCTGGATGAAGGCCGCGACCCGCAGAAATTTGGCCTCGGCCTGAAAGAGCTGTGGTCCATACCCGAAGAGCAATTCAATGAGGGCTACGTCCAGCACACGATGGGCTGGCCGCTCGATAATTCGACCGGCGGCGGCAGCTTCCTCTACCATTTCCGAGACAATGGCGAGCCGTTCGTATCGGTCGGCTTCGTGGTTCATCTGAACTATGAGAACCCGTACATTTCGCCCTATCAGGAATTCCAGCGCTTCAAGCACCACCCCTCCGTGCTGCCGCACCTGGAAGGCGGCAAGCGTGTCGCCTACGGCGCGCGGGCCATCACCGAGGGCGGCTTTCAGTCGGTGCCGAAACTCTCATTCCCCGGCGGCGCGCTGATCGGGTGTGGTGCAGGCTTCGTCAACGTGCCGCGCATCAAGGGCAGCCACAATGCGATCCTGACGGGCATGATGGGTGCGGAAGCTGCCTATGAAGCCATCAAGGCTGGCCGTCAGGGCGACGTGCTGACCTCATACGAGGATGCCTACAAGGCTTCTTCGGTCTACAAGGAGCTGAAGCAGGTGCGGAACGTGAAGCCGCTCTGGTCCAAGCTGGGAACGGCGATCGGTATTCCGATGGGCGGCCTCGAAATGTGGATTTCCAGCCTGTTCGGCGGCTTCTCATTCTTTGGTACGCTGAAGCATGGCAAGACGGATGCAGCCGCGCTGAAACCAGCCAAGAAGTTCAAGCCGATCGACTATCCGAAGCCGGATGGCAAGATCAGCTTCGACAAGCTGACCAATGTGTCCTTCACCAATACCTATCACGGCGAAGACCAGCCCGTTCATCTTGTCGTGAAGGAAGTGGCGCTTCAGAAGGCTTCCGAGCATGATGTCTATGCTGGCCCATCGGCGCGTTACTGCCCGGCAGGCGTCTATGAGTGGATTGAGGAGGGCGGCGAACTGAAGTTCCAGATCAACTCCCAAAACTGTATTCACTGCAAGACTTGCGACATCAAGGATCCAAATCTGAACATCAATTGGACGGTGCCCGAAGGTGGTGGCGGCCCGGCCTATCCGAACATGTAATCAGGGCTTCAAGCCTTATGGTTTCCGGAAAGCGCGATGGGGTTAACCCTGTCGCGCTTTCTCCATTTCGCGCCTTGCTCTTGCCGCATCGGACTGCTTCACTCGGCGTCAAAGCGAACCCGAAGTGAGCCGTTCATATGCGCCCAAGACTAACTCTTACTGCCTCTATCCTGACTCTTTCGCTCGCCCTTGGGGCCTGCGCCACAGAGCCCGCACCTGCCTTGCGGGAGGTCGAGGCCGAAGTGCCGATCGCTCAAAGCGCTGTGCCACTCTCCCCGGCGGCCCGCGCCACTGCTGTGATAGGGGCAAACGGCAAGCCGGTCGGTATTTCCGCTTATCCGGCGCCGCTGGATGCGGTGAAGGCCGGTGACATGGCCGCCTTCCTCCAGATGACCTCCGGCCTGTCGCAGGAAGACCGCGATGTCAGTCCACTATTTGATGCCTTCTTGGCGCTGGACCGGGCGGCTGACGGCGACACGGTTGCGGCGCGCAACATATTGAAGACCGCCAATAGCCAGAGCGATGAAGAGGGCGAGACCGGCTTCTACGCCTTTCTTGATGCGTGGTTGCTCGCCATGGACGGGCGTCCGGATGAGGCGATCGAGCGCCATCGCGGTGCTGCGGGGGCCATGCCTGGTCTGACGGGAGACCTGTCCCTTGCCGCCATGCTGGAAGCATCAGGACGGCCAGAACAGGCGCTCGCGGTCTATGAGTTCATGACACCCGCCGAGATCGAGGCGCCGGAACATCAGTTTGACCCAAAGGGCCTGCTCTATAGCCACGTCCGCACGGTAATTTCGCGCCATGCCCTGTTGTTGCAGCGGCTTGGTCGGATTGAGGAGTCCAAGGCGGTCTACCAAAAGCTGGCTGATGCAGAGCCTGAAGAGGCGATCAGCTACGCAGCCGCCATTGAAAGCCTCGAGACCGGAAAAAATCTCGACAATGAACCCCTGGATGTGCCGGCTGCATTTGCGCAGTCGCTGGCGGATGTTTCGCGCGCCCTGCAGGAGCAGCGCATTATTCGCACGATCATGATGGGTGGCAGGATTGAGGGATTTGATGACCAGCGCTCGGCCTTCGATCAGGTCGCATTGCTAATAAATCCGGAAGATGAAGGGCTGCGTGCCGCCGTCATCGACCAGCTTTACGAAAGCGCGCTGTATGATGGCGTGGCGCATGTTGCGCTGAGCGCGCCGCAAGAGACGGCCTCATTGCAGATCGCGGCCGGGCAGGCGCTGATCATGTCTGGTGATGAGGTAGGAGCACGGGCTGCGGTGGCGCGCGCGCTGGAAATCACGGATGAAGATGACCGCCTGCGGACGCTGTATGGTGCGCTGCAGTTGCGCACCTTGCTGAATGATCAGAATGGTTCGTCCAAATTGGTGGACGAGGTGATTTCGTTGGCCTCGAACCAGGCGGAGCGCGCCTCTGCTCATGGTCTCGCTGCNNGCTGAGATCAAGGGCCAGTTTGGCGACCTGGAAGCCGCTGCCGTACACGCGGCGAAGGCCCGTGAACTGGATGATACGCATGATCGCCGCATGGCGCTGGCCAACTCTCTGGGCAAGATTGGCGAGGTAAATCAGGCGCTGGCCATTCTGCGCACCGAGCTGCTGGGCCGACCAAACGATCCCTATACGTTGAATTCGCTCGGGTATTTTCTGATCGAGTATACCGACAAGCATGAAGAAGGCTTCAAGGTGCTTTACCGGGCACGTTCGCTGGCCGAGCGCGATCCCTACATTACGGACTCGCTTGGCTGGGCCTATTTCAAGATGGGGCACCTGAAGGATGCCCAGCGGCTGATCGAACAGTCTCGCGCGGAGCTGAAACCCCACAAGCACTGGGAAATCGAAACGCACCTTGGCGACATCTACTGGCATCAGGGCAAGAAGGAAGAGGCGCGCGAAGCCTGGCAAAACGCGATCGAAAATCGTCCGCCGGCCAGGGAGCGAGCGGAGCTGGAAGCCAAGTTGGCGGATGGCCTCAAGTCTCCGAGACCCGAGCGCCGGCCATTGCCTAGCGTCTCCATCGGGGACGGGGAGATTGACCAGCAGGATATCTGACTGAATTGTCAGGCAGCTGAGACCTTTTACCGGCCCCCGACGCGCCTTACTATTGCCGGATATCAATGCGATTCCGCGATGCGAACGCTGACGGGAAAACTATGTCGAATCATATGAATCCTCACATGCAGGAACCTGAACCAAAGCGCCGGTTTCTGCCCGGCCCCCCTTGGGTTTGGGTTTGGGCCCGCCGCCTGGTCATTCTGGGTTTCGTGCTTGCAGCGCTCAGTTTCGTGGCGTTGTGGTTGTATTTCGCAGCCCTTGGCCGCCAAGTGCCGTCCATCGCCAAGCTGAAGCAATATGAGCCGCCGATTACGTCGCGGGTCCATGCGGGTGATGGCACGCTGATCGCCGAATTTGCAGACCAGCACCGGGTGTTTGTTCCGTATGAATCAATCCCGAACCATGTCGTGTACGCATTCGTATCGGCCGAGGATAAGAGCTTCTTCACGCATGGCGGGCTTGATTATAAAGGTATTGTGCGCGGTGGGCTGAACTCTGCAAAGAACAAGATCACCCGGTCCGGTGGGCTTGAAGGTGGTTCAACGATCACCCAGCAGGTCGCCAAGAACATGCTGCTGACACGCGACCAGAACCTGACCCGGAAGGCCAAGGAAGCGATCATCGCACAGCGCATGGAGAAGGAATTCTCCAAGGAAGAGATTCTCGAACTCTATCTCAATGAAATCTATCTCGGATATCGCTCATACGGTGTCGGCTCGGCGGCGCTGAACTATTTTGACAAGTCACTGCCGGAACTCGACCTCTCGGAAGCTGCGATCCTCGCATCGCTGGCCAAGGCACCTTCGTCGGTGAACCCCTATAGTCGTCCCAAGCGCCTGCTTCAGCGCCGGAACTATGTTTTGCGCCGTATGGTCGAGGATGGCTACATCACGCGCGAAGAGGCGGACGAAGCTGTTGCAAAGCCACTGACAACGACGCGTCGCCTGAAAGGGCCGGAATATGCGGCAGCGACCTATTTCGTACAGGAGCTGCGCCGGGACCTGATCAAGTCATATGGTGAAGACACGCTCCAGCAAGGCGGGCTTTCCATTCGTTCAACCATCGACACCAAGCTGCAGCTGGCCGCGCAAGATGCGTTGCAGAACGGTTTGATTGCTTATGACCGTCGTCATGGTTGGCGCGGCCCTGTCACGACATTGGACCCGAAGGCTGAAGACATTCTCGAACAGCTGGACGATGTGAAACTGCCCGGTGGCTATGGCACCTGGGAAGCTGCGCTGGTTACCAAGCTTGGCTCCAGAGGCGCTGAATTGCTGCTGACAGATGGCGCGACCATCCCGTTGCCCACCGAGGAAGTCGAATGGGCTGCGACTTACAAGCCGGCCGAAGGCAAGGGCGGCCTGAATGTGGGCGACGTCGTGATCGCCGAATTGAAGCGTAAAGTTCTGAATGCCGAAGAGACAGCTGCGCCGGCAGAATTGGAACTAGACCCGGATGGCGACGAGATCGACCAGCCAGAACCCGAACCGATGATGATCCCGGTTGGCAATGCAATTTTGCGGCAGGTGCCGGAGGCGGATGGTGCGCTGGTCGCGTTGGACCCGCATACCGGACGCATCCTGGCAATGCAGGGCGGGTATTCTTTCTTCAAGTCGAGCTATAATCGCGTCACGCAATCGAAGCGTCAGCCGGGCTCGAGCTTCAAGGCGTTTGTCTACGCGGCTGCCCTGGAAAAGGGTTATACGCCGGCCAGTCGGATGCTGGATGCCCCCTTTGTGGCGTTCGACGTGTCCACAGATGATTATTGGCGCCCATCAAACTATACTGAAGGGCGCACCTACGGCATGGTCACGTTGCGCATTGCGCTCGAGAAATCGCTGAACCTTGTCACGGCGCGCGTTGCGCAGGACATCGGCATGGATGCAGTGTCTGACCTTGCCGAACGCATGGGCGTCTATGAAGACCTGCCACCTTATCCAGCCATGTCGCTGGGCGCCGGGGATGCCTATCTGATCGACATGGCGCGTGGCTATGCGGGCTTTGTGAATGGTGGCCGGAAGATCAACCCAACCCTTCTGGACCGGGTGCAGGACCGTCATGGCCGCACCTTGTTCCAGCATGACGAGCGTCCGTGCGAAGATTGTCATGCTGAAGTTTGGAACGGCGGGGAACCGCCTCAACTTGAGGAAGTTGGCGAGCAGGTTCTGGACCCGATCGTGGCCTACCAGGTGACGCATATGCTGGAAGGCGTGGTCGAACGCGGGACAGGCCGCCGGGCCAGAAGGGTTGGCAAACCGCTGGCCGGCAAGACCGGTACGACAGATGAGTATCGCGACGCGGTGTTCATGGGCTATTCTCCAGACCTCGTCGTCGGTGTTCGCGTCGGCTTCGATGACAACCGTTCGCTTGGCGAGGGGGAGGCTGGCGGTTCGGTTGCTGCGCCGATCTTCACCGAATTCATGGAAAAGGCGCTGGCAGATGATCCGGCCATTCCGTTCCGTATTCCGCCTGGCGTACGCCTCGTGAAAATCGATGCGCGCACGGGTGAGCTGCCTGGACCGGACACGGCAGTCATCATTGATGAAGCCTTCCGTCCCGGCACCGAGCCCGGCATGAGCGCCTTCCGCGATACCAGCGACTGCCTGTCCATTTCGGGGAATTGTGGAGCAGGCACAGGCGCCGCATCGGGTGGATTCGATCCGGAGCGAGATGCCGGCATTGTTCAGGAGGATCAGGGACTGTTCCCGGGCCAGCCCGGACAGCCACGCCCAGCGCCTGAAGCGCCAGTGGATGACAATCTCGGCGACATTTATTGACAAATCGACTTTTGACGCAGAGAGGCGGGCGCGCTATGCCCCGCCTCTCGCATTTTCAATGACGTGTGCAAATAGAGGCTGATCCCATGTCCGCAGAAATCAAAACGCTTACAGACCAGATCCGCCAGTCCGCCGATTTGCTACGGAGGCGTCTTTGACTGGGATACAGCCACAAAACGTCTCGATGAGCTGACTGCACTCTCCGAGCGCCCGGATTTCTGGGACGACCCGCAGGCCGCCCAGGCCATGATGCGCGAGCGCCAGCGCCTTGCTGACGGCATTGAGACCGTCGAAGCGCTGCAGCGCGAAGCCAATGATGCCGAGGAACTGCTCGAACTCGCCGAGGGCGATGACGACATGATTGCCGATATTGAGGCCAATCTGAAAAAGGCCGCGGCGCGCGCCGAGAAGGCCGAACTCGCGGCGCTACTGTCCGGTGAAGCCGACGGCAATGATTGTTTCATCCAGATCAATGCGGGCGAAGGCGGCACAGAAAGCCAGGACTGGGCCAATATCCTGCGCCGCATGTATGTGCGCTGGGCCGAGGCGCACGATATGAAGGTCGAGGAACTCGACGAGCGCGAAGGCGAGGAAGCCGGGATCAAGTCTGCCACGCTCCAGTTCAAGGGCGAGAATGCCTATGGCTGGCTCAAATCAGAAACGGGCGTGCATCGTCTTGTGCGGATTTCGCCATTCGACTCCTCGGCGCGCCGCCATACGAGCTTCGCGTCGGTCGCCGTCACGCCCGTGATCGACGACAATATCGAGATCGAAATCAATCCGTCGGATGTGCGCACCGATACGTATCGCGCATCCGGCGCGGGTGGCCAGCACGTTAACCGGACCGATTCCGCCGTCCGCCTGACGCACGAGCCGACGGGCATCGTGGTGCAATGCCAGAACGACCGGTCGCAACACCGCAACCGGGACCAGGCCTGGCAGATGCTGCGTTCCAAGCTCTATGAGCTGGAATTGCAGACCCGCCGTTCAGTCGCCGATGCGCAGTATGCAGAGAAAAGCGCTATTGGCTTCGGCCACCAGATTCGCTCCTATGTGCTCCAGCCCTATCAGATGGTGAAGGACCTCCGGACAGAGGTCGAAACTTCCGACACGTCCGGCGTGCTGGATGGCGATATTGATCTCTTCCTATCGGCGGCGCTCGCCGCGTCGGTAGCCAAGGGCGAGGACGACGAAGCCTAGGCCTTCCAGCGCAACCAAACGGCATCTTGTACGTTCGTCCTGAATGGACGATCTGCTGAAGCTTTCCTTCGACAGCGATGTGCCCTTGGGTGTCATGGCTACGCGGCTGCTGGCAGCGTGTGTGGCGGGCCTGATCGTCGGGTTTGAACGCGAGGTTCGCGACCGGCCCGCCGGCTTGCGAACGCATATGCTGACGGCGCTTGCTTCGTCCGTATTCATGTTGATTGCCATCGAGATGATCCATTCCTTTGGCGGGGATGATGACATCACCCAGCTTGACCCGACGCGTGTCGTGCAAGCCGTGACGGCGGGGGTTGCCTTCCTGGCGGCTGGCACCATCATCCATGGCCGTGGGTCCGTGCGAGGACTGACGACCGGCGCCAGTATCTGGCTCGCAGGCGCGATTGGCCTGGCTTGCGGGGCGGGCTATCTCCGGCTCGCTTTCCTTGCTGTGCTGCTGTCGGTCCTGATCCTGCTGCCGATCCGAATGTTGGAAACACATTGGTTCGGAAAACCCCCGATCGGAAAAGGGGACGAGCATGGGGACAGCTAATCCGGCTCTATGGAATACCGGATCTGGCCGGAGGCAGGCGTCGCGATTGAGCAGCGCCTGCGGGCCGCGCTGGATTTCGCCGCCGAGCCTCCCCGCACCAACATCTATTTCCGTGTGCCATCCCGCGCGCCAGCCCAAGCCAAATTGCGGGGCGGGGCGCAGTTCGGAATCAAGGAATTGCTGACTCGTGACGGCGGCCTCGAACATTGGCGGCCGGTCGTCTCCTCCCGTTTTCCATTGGATGATGAAGACCGGGCGACGCTGGCGCGTCTCTTTCCCACCATTCCCACAGCGCTGACCAGCCTGGCGGCGTTACGGGAGGCATTGCTCGCGGAAGGAGACGAAGTCGTGGTCGACAAGCGACGCCACATAGCGACCGATGCAGGCGGCCTGCGCGCGGAGATCGCGAAGGCGTCTCTGGGCGGGCATCAGTATTCGACACTGTGCCTGGAACATGAGAACCCCGCTGAACTCACCCGGCAAGTGGACCGGTTTGGCTTTGGCGATTGGTCGAATGTCAGCTATCCGGACTGGATCACGCGAAACGCCTGACGCTAAAAAAAGCCCGCCCCGAAGAATCTCCAGGGCGGGCGAAATACTCATTTGAAGTCAGACTAAAGAACGTCGAGCATTTCCGCGACAAGTGGATGGCGGACAACATCCTTGCCTTCGAGGCGAATGACTGAGGCGCCGCCGAGTTTTTCGAGCCGTTCGGCGGCATTAGCGAGACCTGAAAATTCCGGCAGCAGGTCAGACTGGGCCGGATCACCCGTGATAACCATCGTCGAGTGCCAGCCAAGCCGGGTGAGCAACATCTTCAGCTGGGTGTAAGTGCAGTTCTGTGCCTCATCGATGACGATGAAGGCATTGTTCAGGGTTCGGCCCCGCATGAACCCGATCGGGGCAATCTCGATGACCCCTTCGGCCAGCATGTGTTTCAGCTGTCCGGGCGAGAGCCGGTCGGACAGCGCGTCGTAAAGAGGACGCAGGTACGGGGCGAGCTTGTCTTCCATTGCGCCGGGCAGGAAACCGATCTGCTCGCCAGCTTCTACCGCAGGGCGAGACAGAATGATCCGGGCGACCTTGCCCTTCTGCAGCGCCTCGACCGCTTTGCAGACGGCAAGATATGTCTTGCCCGTCCCGGCAGGGCCGAGTGCCGCGACAAGCGCCTTGTCATCCATGGCCTTCATCAGTTCGGCCTGGTTCTCGGTGCGGGGCTTGACTGTTTTCTGGTAACGTTGTGTGCGACCACCTTCAGCACGCTGATGTTCTTGCTTCGGGTCGGCATCGTCTGGATGCCAGCCTCGTCCGCCTTCTATGGCTTGCAGCTTCGGGCCCTTGCCGCGGGCACCCTCCTCGAACCAGATATTCGGGTTCATCTCTGAACCTTGCTTCATCCGTTTTGCTGCATTGCGTTTACCCATGGAAGTTCTCCTTGGTTGCGGGCAAGAAAAAAGCCACCGGCGGAATCGCGCGATGGCTTGGCGGAAACTGGGAGGAAGAAAGGGCCATCCGCCCCGTGGGCGGTGTGGCCAGTTCCCGGGAGCGTTCTCCGGGCGGCGGGGTGTGACAAGGTCTGGTGATGACCGTCTCCAACTCCGAATCTGTTGATGATTAGAGTGTACCAAGGTTATCAGAAGATTAAATGATAATTCCGCCCGCGAAATAATGAGGAGACGCAAGACCCATGGCTATTTACGAGATTGACGGAACCCGACCGACCCTACCGGAGAGTGGCAGTTACTGGGTAGCCGACAATGCGCAGGTCATGGGCAATGTCGTGATGAAGGAGAACGCCTCGGTTTGGTATGGTGCCGTGCTGCGCGGCGATAACGACCCGATCACGATTGGCGAGAATTCCAATATCCAGGATGGCAGCGTGCTCCACACCGATGTCGGATGCCCGCTAACGATTGGGCGAGACGTGACCGTCGGCCATATGGTGATGCTTCATGGGTGCACGATCGGCGAAGAAACGCTGATCGGGATTGGTTCGACCATTCTGAACAACGCCAAGATTGGCAAGAATTGTATCATCGGGGCGCACACATTGATTCCCGAAGGCAAGGTGATCCCTGATAATTCGCTCGTCATGGGCGCGCCGGGCAAGGTGGTGAAGGAGATCTCCGACCACCAGATACAGGTGATCCGAATGTCAGCGGTGCATTATGTGGAGAACTGGAAACGCCATCGCGACAGCGTGAGACGCATCGACTAGGCGTCGTCCTCGTCCGGGCGCAGGAAGTTCACGGCGAATTCGGTCTGGCTGGAGCGCACAACGCGACCCCGCAGGTTGCCGGCTGTGACGACTTCACCAATTGGAGGGGGCTGGAACTGGCCGTTGGTCTCGAAGCTGGCGCCGGTGAGCGAGATGTCGACGACAGTACAAGGGATCTGCATGCCATCCTTGCGGCCGATGAAGGCCGGGCCTCCGGTTGGAAAGCGGGCGGCCGCGCGCTGTTCGGGCGCTTCCATCAAGTCCTTGTTGATCAGCCAGCTCAGGCGGTCAGCAAGTTTCTTGCGCTTGTGCGGCACGACGTTGAATTCAACCGCGAAACCATCCTTGGAAGTACGCACGACAGTCCCGGCGACGCGGCCCAGATCATCGAAATAGCAAATCACATTGGAGCCCGGCGTTGGAACCGTAGCAGCCCGCATGTAGGCGCCGGAGCAGGACAGGTTTTCGGTTACAAGTTGATGATCTTCGCTGGTTTCATCCAGGAAGCAGCCTTCCAGCTCGAGATCGACTCGCTTGTATTGGCGACGATCCTCTTCTGTGTTGATCACCGGTTTGAACTGCGGCACTGACAAGTCTAGTGCTGGCATGTGGAATCTCCTGAGGCCGTTGGGGCAACCTGCCTGTACTTCTCCATCTAGACTTTACTTACGCCAGTTTCGTTCACAAACTGTTGCGGGAAACAGATGGAATTGCGCAATTCCTTCACCATAGGGTTTAATGGGAGGTGCTCCATTCATGGAGACGTATGATTATGTGATTGTTGGTGCAGGTAGTGCGGGCTGCGCTCTTGCCAACAGGTTGAGCGAAGACCCGACGATCAAGGTCTGTCTGGTTGAGGCTGGTAAGAAAGATAATGCTCTGATGGTAAGAATGCCCGCTGGGGTAGGAAATCTCATCAAAGCGGAGGGCGCTTACAATTGGGGATTCTGGACCGAACCCCAAAGGCACATGAATGGACGCAAACTCTGGTGGCCACGTGGCAAGGGTTGGGGAGGATCATCTTCAATCAATGGCATGATCTATATTCGTGGACATGCTCGCGACTACGATCAGTGGGCCCAAATGGGGCTGCGCGGCTGGAGTTTTGCAGATGTGCTGCCCTATTTCCGGAAATCAGAGGGCTATGAAGGCGGCGATTCCGCCTATCATGGGGCGAACGGGCCCCTCAAAGTTTCCGAGAGTCCGCTATCGTCGCCGATCTACCGGGCCTTTCTGCAAGCCGGAGAACAGGCCGGATATGCCAGCACGAAAGATTTCAATGGCGCAGAGCAAGAAGGCTTTGGCCGCTATCAAAGAACAATCCACAAGGGTGAGCGCTGGAGCGCGTCATATGGCTATTTGCGCCCCATAGTTGGTGTCCGGGACAATCTCACCGTGATCTCGACGGGGCTTGTCACCAAGATTCTCATGGAGAAGGGGCGGGCGACCGGCGTCGAAGTGGTTGAAGGCAAGGGCCGATTGGCTCAGGAAATTCATGCATCAAGCGAAGTCATTGTCTGTGCTGGCGCAGTTCAGTCGCCGCAATTGCTGCAACTCTCAGGCATTGGCAATCCGGACCATCTGGGCCGCTTTGACATCAAGACGGAGGTGAAATCCCCGAATGTCGGCCAGAACCTGCAAGATCATCTGGACCTGACCGTCATCCATGAGATGACCCAGCCGATTTCTGCCTACTCCATGCAAAAGGGGTTCAAGAAGATCGGGGTTGGTTTGCAGTATCTCATGAACCAGACAGGCGCAGGCGCCGACAACCATCTTCAGGCGGGAGCATTCCTGAAGTCGCGTGAGGGCCTGGAAATGCCGGATCTTCAGCTTCACTTCGTCAATGCCATCATGATGGACCACGCCAAGCACCAGGCAAACAAGGACGGCTATACGGTCCACGCTTGCCAGCTGCGCCCGGAAAGCCGCGGTACGGTATGCCTGGCCTCATCTGATCCGTTCCAGCATCCGGCCATCGATCCGAACTATCTCGAAGCTGAGGAAGATCGCCGCGCAATGCGCGAAGCGGTGAAGATGCTGCGTGATTTATGCTCGCAGAATGCCTTGCGGCCCTTCACAGGCGCAGAGATGATGCCCGGCGAGAGCGTGAAGACGGATGAGGATATTGATGCCTTCATCCGGCGGACCGGCGAGACGATCTATCACCCGATTGGCACAGTCGCGATGGGTGCGGGCGACGACGCGCCTGTCGATGGAGAATTACGTGTACGGGGTGTCGAAGGCTTGCGCGTGGTCGATGCGTCCGTGATTCCAACATTGATCGGTGGCAACACCAACGCACCGACGATCATGATCGCCGAGAAGGCCGCCGACATGATTCTAGGTAAGGAGCCTCTCGCGGCGGAAGAGCCGGAGACTGTGGCTGCCTGATCCTCGAAGAGTTCAGTGCGCGTTGCTTGCGACCAGTTTCAGGGCTGGTTCCGAGCGACGCGTATCCGGGGGCACCAGCATAGCCAGCCGGTGGCGCCAGATTGGCCGGCCCTTGAGCATCGGCAGGCCGCCGAGCGTCTGGTAAAGGCCGAGGAAACGGGTCACATTTCCGTCTACGGAAGATTGAGCCAGCGGCATCAGCGTGATCTCTACTTCAGCACGTTGGCCGGTAAGGGTTTCGCCGCTGCCGCGGATCACGCCCGGAGCGCTGTCCAGCCTTACAGCATCCAGCAAGCCCGAGACCATGGACCGGTCGGGACCTGTCCAAAGCGCGAGAAAGTCATGATTCGGCAACGTCCGGCCGAGCAGCTGTGATACGCCGTCACCTGCAGTGCGAAAGATCCATGCGCCATCCTGTGTGGACTGGATCATGAAGATATTCGTGATCAGGTCTGGATGGTCGTTCGCACGCGGTGTGCGGTCTTCTTCTGAGGCTGGATCAACGCTCATGCGCTTCCAGGCTTCAAGCATAATACGTGTGTTCGGGTGAATAGACCGGTCGTGCATGAGGGGCGTTCGCTCCGTAAAAGATATCAAAGCCCGCTGGGCCTGCTTCGGAGACCAGTTCCGCAATATCTGTTCCAGTTCCGCTTTCCCCCCGCGGGGGAAATTTCGGGTGCGCCGCGATCAGGTTTTCCCCATTGAGGAGGTTTTGCTGGCTCCAAGGCGGCAATTTTCAGAAAGCGTCATTTGGGTCACGGTGCGCGAGTCTCATCTCGGTACACAGACTGGACGAACTCGAATCACGCAGGCGCGCCCTCGGAGAACTTTCGCGCCGCGATCGGCTGTGAACTCGCTATCTGCTATCCAGAAAGCAGAGCATATGCGGTTTCTTAACCATTACTCATGGTCATGACTTGTCATGAATGGTCATCTGACTAGACAATTAAGTATGGCATCCGTTGCCGTTGAATTCCTCCCACCTACAAAAATCGAAACTTGCTCAAAGGGACCCACACGTGAAATCCAGAAAATTTAGTGTTCTTGAAATGGCTCATTTCAAGTCGGCGCTCTATGTCAGCGCTGGCATTGCTGCATTCGCAACCCTCTCTACGCCTGCCCACGCGCAGGACACCGATCAAGATGAAAGCCGCACGCTCCAGACGGTGACAATTACGGCTACCAAGCGCGAGCAGACACTCCAGGACGTGCCAGTCGCAGTGTCGGTCGTCGATGAGAGCGTCATCGAAAAGGCGGAGATTGTGGATTTGGGAGACCTGCAATCTGTCGTGCCATCGTTGCGCGTGAGCCAGCAGCAGTCTTCGTCCAACACGAACTTCATCATTCGGGGCTTCGGCAACGGCGCCAACAATGCCGGCATTGAGCCGTCGGTTGGTGTGTTTGTGGATGGTGTCTATCGTTCTCGGTCGACCTCGCAGATTTCTGACCTACCAAACCTTCAGCGCGTCGAGGTCCTGCGCGGACCTCAATCGACTCTGTTCGGCAAGAACGCATCGGCGGGTGTGATCTCGATCGTGACCCAGAAGCCGCAGTTTGAGTGGGGCGGCAATGTTGAGGGCACTGTCAGCAACTATAATGGTTACCGTGCTGGCGCATTTGTTACTGGCCCGATTTCTGACACGCTGGCCTTCAGCCTGGGCGGAAACTTCAATACGCGCGATGGCTATGTCGAAGACCTTGGCGACGGCCCGGATACCAATGAGCGCAATCGTTGGGGCCTGCGCGGCGATCTGCTTTGGGAGCCGAATGATGACATGTCGTTCCGCCTGATCGCGGACTATGACGAGATCGACGAAATCTGCTGTGCAGCTGCGAACGTCATCAATGGTCCAACCGGTGCGGCCATCCTGGCGCTGGGCGGAAACCTGATTGCAGAGGATCCGTTCTCTTATGATGTGGCCTACAATTTCGGGTCCGAGAACCTTATCAAGAATGGCGGCCTTTCGCTGCAGGGGGATTTCGACCTCGGCGCCTTCACGCTCACCAGCATCACTTCCTACCGGACATCCGATCTCAGCACGAACCAGGACTCCGACTTCACGAGTGCCGACCTGCTCGGCCGAAAGTCCGATGATGTCGAAATCGAAACCTTCACTCAGGAAGTGCGTCTGACCTCCAATGGCAGCGGTCCGCTGAGCTGGATGGTGGGTGGCTTCTACTTCGATGAAACCGTCGATATCGAGAACCAACTGCTCTACGGTCAGGATATTCGGGGCTATATCGACATCCTGTCATCCGGCCTCCTGACATCATTGGAGCCAGTTGTCTTTGGAGTTGCGCCCGGCACGTTCTTCCAGCCCGGACAAGGATTCACTGAGTTCTATGGTCAGGATGACACGTCCGCATCATTGTTCGGTACAATTGACTATGAAGTCACTGATCGACTGACGGCGACCTTTGGCCTGAACTATACTCAGGTGAACAAGGACGCCTTTGCGAATGCTGTCTCGACTGACACATTTGCGGCCGTGGACCTCAATACCGCCGCGCCGTTCATCACTCAGGCCACGGCTGGTGGCTTGTTGTTGCAGGCGGGCGTGAATCCGACCGATCCTGCGGCGGTCGGCGCATTCGCTGCCGCCTATCCGACGGAGTTTGCGACCATTCAGGCAACAGCAGCCGGCGCACCCGGCGCGTTGCAACAGTTGCAGTTCCTGCCGCCATTCCTGAACTTCCCGAATGCTGTAGAAACCGGTTCAACGGATGATGAGGACACGTCCGTCACTTTCCGTCTGGCCTACGACCTGACCGACTCGATCAATGTTTATGGTTCCTACGCAACCGGCTTCAAGGCATCTTCCTGGAACCTGTCCCGTGACAGTCGACCAACATCTGCGGATTACGCGCTGCTCGCCCAAGGTGGTTTGCTTGTGCCGAACCTGACCACAGGTACGCGCTTTGCCGGGCCGGAAGAATCGAAAGTCTACGAGTTGGGCGTCAAAGGCGCTTATTCTGACTTTGCGTTCAATGTGGCGATCTTCGACCAGACCATTGAGGGATTCCAGTCGAACATCTTCACGGGCACCGGCTTTGCGCTGGCGAATGCGGGCGAACAATCCACGCAAGGTCTTGAGCTTGATGCGCAATGGAATGCGACCGACAATTTGTTGCTCAGCTTTGCCGGTACGTTCCTTGATCCCGTCTATGACAGCTTCGAGGAGTCGGCGAGCGGCGACATTTCCGGCCAGAAGCCATACGGCATTCCGGATGTTTCGACCTCTACCTCGGCGACCTACACATTTGATGTGAAGACCTATGACGCCTTCGTGCGGGCAGACTGGCAATATGAAAGCCCGTCTGACTATTTCGACGAACCGGCCAACCAGGCCCTGATCGGCGACGAGAAAGAAGTCAGTACGTTCAACGCGTCGGCAGGCCTGACGACCGAGTCCGGGTTGAGCTTTACGCTCTGGGGACGGAATATCTTTGATGACGAGTACATCACCGTAGCATTCCCGGCCGTTGCGCAGGCAGGGTCTATCTCTGGCTATCCGATCCAGCCAGCGACTTATGGCCTCACGGTTCGCAAATCTTTCTAGGGCGTTAGCCTCGAATCAACAGGAAGCCCCGTCGCTTGCGGCGGGGCTTTTTCCATGCGGCGCTGGTCAGTTCAATCCGGCCGGTAAGCGACCAATGAGACGACTGCGACGACAAGGCATGCGACCTCGAAGCCTGCAAACATGAGGAAATCCGTCGTTGGGGCATCACCCGCAATCAGGCCGACAATGCGCGCGAAGACATATCCACCCATGTAAGTCGTGACAAACCACAGGGCAGGGCGGACCATGCGCGGGCGAAAAACGCCTGCAATTGCCAGTAGACCTGCGCCAAGGCTGACGCCGCCATAGATCCCGCGCGTTTCATACACCCCATTCGGGCCGCCTGTGATCACGCCCATTGATGAGCTCATGGCCACCGGGTCGAGCAAGGACCATATTCCGAACACAAGGAACGTCAGGGCAATAATGCCGAGAAAGATACGTATGAACATGCCCGAGGAACTAGATCGGAAGTTGCAGGTGTAAAGGGGCGGTGGCGCGCTGGGCTAGCCGTCGGGCCTATGTGGGCTCTGTAGAGCATCGGGCGACGATGATCATTCCGCGAATCGGGGTGACATCCTGTTTCAAAGGCCCATCTATCAGTGAGCGAGTGTTTCAGGAGACCGTCCATGCGCCAATCACGGCGAGCGCCCCCCATTATCAATGCGCCTCCCTTTGTAACCGCATTGGCGCTCGCCATTGTTGCAATGCACGGACTGAGACTCATCACAGGCTCCGCGCTGGACCCGCTTTTCGTGGATGTAGGCGCAGTCTTCCCGGATCGCTTCTGGGGCTGGATAGGCGGTTCTCCCATTGCTGGAGGCTATGCTCCGTATGGAAATACGCTGGATGCGCTGATTCCCCTTGCGGGAACGGCGCTGGTTCACGGCAGCTGGTCCCATGTCCTCATGAATACAGTAATGCTGATTGCGGTCGGCAAGCCGGTCTATGCTGTGATCGAGCGAATCGCGCGATCTCGCCTCAGCATCAATCTGGCCTTTCTCGGCCTGTTTGTGGTGAGCGTCGTGGGTGGCTCCGTTGCCCATCTCCTGGCTCACTATCCGGATGGGCCACCGGCCATCGGGGCCTCAGGTGGCGTCTCCGGCCTGATTGCCGGGGCTCTGATGATCCAGAATGGGCTTCCCGTCAGGCTTCTGGACCGAAATTTCCTGACGACGAGCGCGGTCTTTTTTGTCGGCAACCTGATTCTCGCCTTCCTGGGGCCTTCGCTGTTCGGCTCGGCAATCGCCTGGCAGGCCCATATTGGTGGATACATCGCCGGGGCCCTGCTGTTCCGGTACCTCGCACGCAATCTCGGACGGGCGCAATTTCACGCCTGATCGCGTCATGATTGGAATTATGATAGGCTTTCTGAAAATCAGGCACTCAAAAAAGGGGCCGTATGCACAGGGAGGCAATGGATGACCATCGACCAAATTCTGAAAGACAAGGGATTCGCCATCATTTCGGTGAAGGCCGGCGAAACATTGGCGGCCGCAGCCCGCACGCTGGATGGAAAGCGAATCGGCGCGGTGGTCGCGTTGGACGATGATGGCACCATCATCGGCGTATTGTCTGAGCGGGATATTGTGCGCCATGTGGCGCGTCAGGGCGCCATGGCGCTGGAATTGAACGTTGGCGACGCGATGACACGCGACGTGATCAAGGTCGAATCGACCACCAAGATAGATGACGCGTTGCAGCTTATGACCGACAGGAGGATTCGTCATTTGCCCGTCATGACAGACGGACGCCTCGTCGGGGTGATCTCGATCGGGGATCTGGTGAAGTGGAAGATCGCTGAAACGGAAGCTGAAGCAGAAGCGATGAAATCGTACCTGTCCGCTCAGTATTAGGGGGCAGCCCCCGTGTTCATTGGGCTTTTGGGATTGGCCGGCAGGAAGCCGCGACAAGCTTCCGTCTTTTTCCTGCAGTTTTGTGATGAAATCCTGCATTAGGGGGTTGCCGCATCCGGGGGGCGGGGGTACATCGCCACCTCCGCTGACGAGGCCTTCGGGTTTCAGACGCGGGGCCCGGTAACGGCGCACCTGATTGGTTCGGAAGTTTTCTAATCTTCCCCAGACAGAGCTCGATATCGGTTCCCTGAAATCGCTCGGATCTGCGAGCCGGACATGTTCGGCCAACGGGATCTTTTGCGCTGTAAACATAGCAGGATGGATGGTTAAACATTCTACTGCACACGGCGCAGAAAAGGGTGTTGACGGGAAGAACGGCGGTCCATATAAGCCGCCACTCGCTGACGAGTTCTTCGGATCTCTGAAGCGGCCCGGCACCGGGTTCTCTGAATGGCTTGGAAGTTTTTATTCTTCTCCAGTCAGAGCGTCGATGTCGGTTCCTCGAAACGCTCGAATTTGCGGGCCGGATGATTTCGGCAGGCTGGTTCATTTGCGCCAAAATTGAAGCGGAAACGGTGCCTGGCACCTAACTGCAGAAGAGGCGGAAAAGAGTGTTGACGGGAAGAAGGGCGGTCCATATAAGCCGCCTCTTCCGCAGACGACGCCCTCGGGCATCTGAAGCGGGCCCGCTGAAAAGCTCACCTGGTTGGTGAAAAAGTTCTTGAACTTTTCGTCGAACAGAGGCTATATATGCGGTTCCTCGAAACGCTCGAATTTGCGAGCCGGATCTTTTCGGCAAGTGGTTCTTTTGCGCTAAAATTGATGCAGGGACGGTGGTTAAACACTCAACTGCAGAGGGCGCAAAAAAGAGTGTTGACGGGCTAAGCGGCGGCCCATATAAGCCGCCTCTTCCGGACGGGCCCACGGGCTTCTGATGGAGACCTTCGGAGCCTCGGTTCCAGCTGTTTGACATCGTAAGAGATTAGGAAGAGAAACGCAGGCGGCGTGATGGCTTGCGGACACGGGCTTCGGCCACGGTCCAAACGATCACGACGGATGCGTTTCTTAAGAGAAAATTCTTTTTCCATCGATCAGGTTTCGGCCTGGTCTTTGTGACTAAGGGTTTCTCGTCAAAGAACGCAATACTTGATGCTTAACAGCTAAAGTAGCCGTCCATATTCCAATGGATGGTATCGTCAGATCAACTCAACTTGAGAGTTTGATTCTGGCTCAGAACGAACGCTGGCGGCAGGCTTAACACATGCAAGTCGAACGATATAGTGGCA
>NZ_DGNK01000019.1:61437-62306 GCF_002388935.1 Hyphomonas sp. UBA4494 | reverse complement strand
CGCCAAGATCGCCGATCATGCCGAGCGGCGCATGGAAGCTCGCCTCTACACCAACGGCCGACAAGCGTGCCTCATCCTCTCCCGACAGAACCACCACGCGCCGTCCCAGCGCCTTGGACGCCAGGCTGATGAACTCCGGACCATTCTCGGCTGACCGCACAGCTGCAGTTGCCACAGCCGTGTAATGCCTCAAGTGCAAGGCTTTCAGGATCGCGCGATACCGACCAAGAGCCTTCAACGCCGATTCAACTCCAGTTGGCGAAAGCTGCCCCGTCTGCATCAAGCCCTGACCCAATCCGGCCATGACTTTCTCATTGAAGGTCGGAAGGATTGAAGCGCCCAGAACATCGTAGATCACCAGACGTACCGAGTTTGACCCGATATCGATAATTGCCGCACGTTCTGATTTGGGAAACATCAAACCTAAACGCCTTCGCGAGGTTTCAGACGCGGCGGCAGGCTGACTTCGAGCGCGCTCCCGCGTCCGGACAGGCTGGGATTGTCCATGAAATATGTGTGGGCCGAGAAAGTCTCTGTATCGGGACGCAATTCCATTCGCTCATAGACGCCGTCTTCTCCCATGATCCAACTTTGTTGTTCGTCATTCAGATTGGCGACCATGATCTGGTTCAGCACCTGACGGTGAACGGTTGGATTTTCAACCGGCACCAATGCCTCGACACGCCGGTTCAGATTTCGCGGCATCCAGTCCGCAGACGAGATAAACACTTTGGCCTTGGGCGATGGCAGAACCTCCCCATTGGCAAAACAGACAATGCGGGAATGTTCCAAGAATCGACCCACAATGCTCTTTACAGAGATATTATCAGACAAGCCCGGAACGCCAGGGCGCAGGCAGCAGATGCCGC